>CAZYMK010000083.1:0-11404 GCA_964648885.1 uncultured Geobacter sp.
AAGGAGGCCACCATGGGAATTCACGATACCCTGATTCTCGATCCACCTGTCGTTTGTCCCCACTGCGGCAAAGTTCACAGCGAAACCCAGACTTCCTACCTTAGCGAGTCGCTTTCGACATGGCGCAAAGGGGACGTGGTAGCTGGTACACCGATGACGACGGGGACATTCCAGGAAGAACTATTCTGCTGTCGCATCGGCGATTCGGACGAGTGGACGAAGATTCCGATTTACGTTGTGATTTGGCACAGTATCTACGCGGGCTACGCGCTATCCGAAGATGAAGCGCTCAAGAAGCTGCATTCCACCGACCGGCTGGACCTGTTGAAATGGTTGGAAGAGGCCCAACAGAACGTCCGCGACTGGCGGAGCCGTTATCGGCACTTGCGTTCGGACATCGAAAAATGGATAGACGCCCAAAAACCTCAGGAACCAGACGAGGGTAAGTTCTCCCTCGCGTTCAGGGCCTTTCACGCGCTGCCGGATGAAATCCTGAACGACTCTGATCCCTTGAGCCGCATCCTGGAGAGGAACGACACAGAGCTACCGGCACCGAAAGGGTTCTTTAAGCTTTGACCGGTTGCCAACAAACTTCGCCGCCAGACACCAGAGCGTAACGATAGGTGGGAACAAGGGGACGCTCTTGGCTATGCATCTATGACGCTGTTTGACAGGAATAGCCACTCATGCTGTCTTTCCCCCTCTTGCCTTTGCACATCCAGCTTTTCAGGTTGAGCCCCCCCTGGTTTCATGGTAAAGTCCAACGATTTTTCCCGCCAGACAAAGACTACCTAATTTGGAGTTACTCAAATGATCAGTACCCTGCTTCGCAAGATTATCGGCAGTAAGAACGAACGTGAACTGAAAAAAATGTGGCCGGTGGTGGCCAAGATCAATGAATGTGAGCCGCAATTGCAGGCATTGTCAGACGATGCCCTGCAGGCCAAGACCACTGAGTTCAAGGAACGCCACAGCCGTGGTGAATCCCTGGATGCCCTGCTGCCGGAGGCCTTTGCGGTTTGCCGTGAGGCGGGACGCCGGGTGCTGGGGATGCGGCACTTTGATGTGCAGCTGATCGGCGGAATGGTGCTGCATTCCGGCAAGATCGCCGAGATGAAGACCGGTGAGGGCAAAACGCTGGTTGCTACGCTGCCTGCTTACCTGAACGCCATCTCCGGCAAGGGTGTTCATGTAGTCACGGTCAACGATTACCTGGCCCGGCGGGACTCGGAGTGGATGGGGCGTCTGTACAGTTTTCTGGGCTTAAGTGTCGGTGTGATCGTCCACGGTGTTGACGATGAACAGCGCCGCCGTAATTATGCCGCTGATATCACCTACGGTACCAACAACGAGTTCGGCTTTGACTACCTGCGTGACAACATGAAGTTTTCGCTGGATGACTATGTCCAGCGCGGTTTCAACTACGCCATTGTGGACGAGGTGGACTCGATCCTGATCGATGAAGCCCGTACACCGCTGATCATCTCCGGTCCCACTGAGGATTCCACCGACAAATACTATATCATTAACCAGATCATTCCCCGCCTTGAGCGTGGAGAAGTCAAAGAGGTTGAGGCCAACACGCTTTCCGGTAAAAAGAAAACCTACACCGGCGATTATACCATCGACGAGAAAGCCAAGAGCGCTACCTTGACCGAGCAGGGTGTTGCCACGGTTGAAAAGCTGCTCAAGGTGGAAAACCTCTACGATCCGCGTAATATCGAGACCCTGCACCACGTCAATCAGGCACTGCGGGCCTATGCCCTGTATCGCCGCGATGTCGAGTATGTGGTCAAGGACGGCGAGGTGATCATTGTTGACGAATTTACCGGGCGTCTGATGCCGGGACGGCGCTGGTCCGATGGTCTGCACCAGGCGGTTGAGGCCAAAGAGGGGGTGCGGATCGAGAGCGAGAACCAGACCCTGGCCACCATCACCTTCCAGAACTACTTCCGGATGTACAAGAAGCTCTCCGGCATGACCGGTACGGCCGATACCGAGGCCGAGGAGTTCCACAAGATCTACAAGCTGGATGTGACGGTCATTCCTACCAACCGGCCGCTGCTGCGTCCTGACTATCCGGATGTTATCTACAAGACCGAGAAGGAAAAGTTTGACGCGGTTATTACAGATATCAAGGAACATTACGAAAAAGGACAGCCCTGCCTGGTGGGTACCATCTCGATTGAGAAGTCGGAGGTGCTTTCTGAACTGCTGCGTAAACAGGCCATTCCCCACTATGTGCTGAACGCCAAACAGCATGACAAGGAAGCCGAGATCGTGGTGCAGGCCGGTCGCAAGGGGGCCATCACCATTGCCACCAACATGGCCGGTCGGGGTACCGACATTGTCCTTGGCGGCAATCCGGAGGGGATGCTGAAGCAGTGGCGGGCAGCCAATCCTGAGGCAACCGAGGAACAGACTGCTGCCTTGCTGGCCCAGTACAAAGAACAGTGCGCCAGGGAACATGATGAGGTGGTTGCCCTGGGGGGGCTGCACATTATCGGTACCGAACGTCACGAGTCACGCCGGATCGACAACCAGCTGCGTGGCCGTTCCGGTCGTCAGGGTGATCCGGGATCATCACGCTTCTACCTGTCGCTGCAGGATGACTTGCTGCGGATCTTCGGATCCGAGCGGGTGGCCAAGATCATGGACTTCCTCAAGATTGAAGAGGGTGAAGCGATCACCCACACCATGATCAACAAGTCGATCGAAAACGCCCAGAAGAAAGTGGAGGCCCACAACTTCGAAATCCGTAAGCACCTGATCGATTACGATGATGTCATGAACAAGCAGCGGGAGGTGATCTACACCCAGCGCCGCGAGATCCTGGGTGGCGAGGATATCCGTGAGAGCTTCCTGGAGATGTTGGGTGACACGGTTGACGACATTGTCAAGGCCTATGCCTTTGAGAAGGACGCGCCGCTTGAGTGGGACTGGGAGGCACTATCAGAGACGGTTTACCGCTGCTTCTCGCTGCAGCTTGACCTCTCTCGTGAGATGGTGGCCCGTCTCAATGCCGACGGCCTGAGCAGCATGCTGCAGGAGCAGACCAAGGCGATTCTTGAACAAAAGTCTGAAGAGCTGGGAGAGGAGCTGCTGGATCACCTGATCAAGGTGGTGATGCTGCAAGCCATTGATGTGCACTGGAAAGATCACCTGCTGAATATCGATCACCTCAAAGAAGGGATCGGCCTGCGGGGCTATGGTCAGAAGGATCCCAAGCAGGAGTACAAGAAAGAGGCCTACAAGCTCTTCATGGAGATGATCCTTCGAATTCGTGAAGAGACGGTTGAAAAGGTCTTCTGGGTCCGGGTCGAGCGGGAAGAGGATGTTGAGCAGCTGGAAGAGGAGCAGGTGGAGCGCAGCCGCAAGATGTTCCAGTCCCTGACCGATAACGAGGCACGACCGGCTGAACCTGCCAAGAGCAAGAAAACAGCTGGGCGGAATGATATGTGCCCCTGCGGGAGTGGCAAGAAATACAAAAAGTGCTGCGGCAAATAGTACGGCTTCGCCAGCGGTTCATCTGCGGCGTTGCATTCGTCGTCCGACGCTCGATGTACTGATCTGTACACCGTCGCGCCGGACTCCTCATGCGCCTTGCATCTGAATCCCCTGGCTGTGCCGTCAGCGAGGTAATAGTCTATGTCCCTAAAAGGTTTTCAGTTTTCGGTTGTTGAAGCGTCCATCAAGAAGCCGGGGCGCAAGGATCTGGCCCTGGTGATATCTGATACGCCGGCGGTTGCTGCGGCGGTCTTTACCACCAATAAGGTGCAGGCGGCACCGGTGTTGCTTTCAGCCGAGCGGATCGCCTGCGGCAGGGCCCAGGCCCTGGTGGTGAACAGCGGTAATGCCAATGCCTGCACTGGTGCCCAGGGGATGCTTGATGCACGGGAGACGACCCGGCTGGTGGCAGAGGGGTTGGGGATCAGTGACGAACTGGTGCAGATCTGCTCCACCGGTGTGATCGGCGTGCCGTTGCCGATGGAGCGCCTGACCGCCGCCATTCCCGGGATGGTTGCCGGGCGGGGTACTGCCACCCTGGATGATCTGGCTGCCGCCATCATGACCACCGATACGTTTCCCAAGACCGCCGTACGGACCGGGGCTGTCAACGGAGTCAGCTACACCATTGCCGGTACAGCCAAAGGGGCCGGTATGATCATGCCCAACATGGCCACCATGCTTTCCTTTGTGCTGACCGATGCTGCGGTGGATCCAGCCCTGCTGGCTCCCTGTTTCAAGACAGCGGTGGATCGCTCCTTTAATGCCATTACCATTGACGGCGATACCTCCACCAACGACACCTGCCTGCTGATGGCCAACGGTGCCGCCGGTACGGGCACCATTGTTGCTGATACCCCCGAGGCTCGCCAGTTTGCACAGCTGCTGGATGACGTATTGCTGGACCTGGCCAGACAGATTGTGAAAGACGGCGAGGGAGCCACCAAGTTTGTAGAAATCAGGATCACCGGGGCAACCTCTGATGCCGATGCGAAAAAGGCCGCCCTGGCCGTGGCCAACTCAAGCCTGGTCAAGACCGCTTTTTGTGGTCAGGATGCCAACTGGGGCCGGATCTTTGCGGCGGTCGGCTACTCCGGGGCACAGGTTGATTCTGACCGGCTGGCGCTCTGGTTTGATGAGGTCTGTATGGCAAAGAACGGTATCTTTGCCGGCGGTGATGCCGAGGCCCGCGGTACTGAAGTGCTGCGGAACAAAGAGTTTACCGTTACGGTTGATCTTGGATCTGGCCAAGGGCATGCCGTGGTGTACACCTGTGATCTCACCCATGAATATGTTTCGATCAATGCCGATTATCGTACCTAGGCACCAGCGTTGCATGGTGGCGCGGTTTTTTGCAGCGCTGCTGCTCCTGCTTGCTGTCTGGGCACCTTCAGCCTCTGCAGGGTATGATCTGTTGCAGCAGGCCGGCAGAAACAGCACCCTGGATGCCCTGTTGCAGCATGCCATACGTCGTCAGCTGATCAGCGGCGCAGTGGTGCAGGTGGGCAATCGTCATGGCGTCTTGTACCGTTCTGCTGTCGGCAGATCCGGTTTTGCACCGGATGATCCGTTGCTTACGGTGGATTCGGTCTTTGATGTGGCCTCGCTCACCAAGGTCTATGCCACCACCCCGGCCATTGTCCGATTAATGGATCAAGGAACGCTCTCGCTGCTGGATCCCCTCTCGCGCTGGTTTCCCGAATTCAAAGGCAGCCCGGTAACGGTGCTGCACCTGCTGACGCACACCTCCGGGCTGCACGACGGCATGCTGGACCGCTCCGCCCCTCTGGAAAGCGCCATTGTCAGGGCAGCGGCCCTGGCCGGTAACACACTGCCCGGTAGCCGTTTTCTGTATGCTGACATAAATTTTATCCTGCTGGGCAATCTGGTGCGGCGGATCACCTCCATGGGGCTTGACCAGTACTGTCAGGAGCAGTTTTATCAGCCCCTGGACATGCTCCTTACCGGTTTCAATCCGCAGTCTGATCATAACATAGCCGCCACGCTGGGAGGTGCTTCCGGGGTGTTGAAAGGGGTTGTACAGGATACCAATGCCCGCCTTTTGGGGGGTGTTGCCGGTCATGCCGGCCTGTTCAGCACGGCAGACGACCTGGGGCGTTTCTCCCGGATGATACTGAGCGGTGGTATACTGGACGGCAAGAGGCTGCTTTCTCCCCAGGCAGTAAACCAGATGATTGCTCCGTACTACTTCAGGGACGGCAGGATCGTGCGTGGGCTTGGCTGGGATCGCGAATCACCCTACTCATCAGCCAAAGGCACGCTCTTTTCAGAGGCATCGTTTGGTCATACCGGCTATAGCGGCACCTCGGTCTGGATAGATCCCGATGCTGATCTGTATGTGGTGTTGCTGACAACCCGTGTTAACTACAGCGACCGGCGCAGCTTTAACCGGATGCGCAGTGATGTGGCAACCCTTGCAGCAGCCCTGTTTGCAGATCATGCGCAGCGTTATCTGGTAAAACTGCCGCAAACGCCGCATCCTTGACACTGTAGAGGCTCTATGGTAGTTTTTTCCACCTTTTAACCAACTGTAACCGTGCGAGGGAGGATCCGATGGCCGGCATCTCACTACTTGTGGCCGATGACAGCATTACCATCCAGAAAGTGATCGGTATCATCTTTGGATCGGAAGAGTACTCCCTTACCGTTGTTGATAACGGCAAAGCTGCAGTGCAGAAGGCGCAGGAGATTCAGCCAGACGTGCTGCTGATTGACGTGCTGATGCCGGGCATGAGCGGCTACGAGGTCTGCGAGGCGATTCGTAACGACCCTGCCCTTGCCTCCAAGCCTGTGCTGCTGTTAACCGGCTCCTTTGAGCCGTTTGACGAAGACCGTGCCCGTCAGTGCGGAGCTGATGACCATATTGTCAAGCCGTTTGAATCGCAGCAGATCGTTGCAAAGGTTCAGCAGCTGCTCGAGCTGGGGCAACAGCGAGCCGGCGGCGCGGTACCGGCGGCAGCTGCAGCTCCTGAGGTTGCAAGCGCATCACCGGCGTTTACCGTCCCGGATCCGTTTGAAGAAGCACCTTCGCCCTTTGAATCAACCTCTTTAGATCCTGTCCCTGAAACAGCACCACCTGCAGAAGAAACCGTCTTCAGTTTTCAACCCGAAAGTATCTTTGCATCAGAGACTGAACCGCTTGCGGCACCGCAGGAAGCACCGGCTCCTGCCCGTTCGCCCGATGATCCGTGGGGTGCCTTTACCCAGGAACCGGTCCCGTCTGTTGCCCCCGATAGCATGTTTGAACCCCCTGCTGAACCGGCACCATTGTCTTTTGCCCCTGAACCGTTTATGGCACCTCAGGAAGAAGTTTTTGAGCCGCCTGTAGTCGAACGTAATGAGCAGCAGGTGGGTGCGTCGTGGGTGCCGGTTGAGGAGCAGACCTTTGAATTCAGTGAAGAGTCCTTTGGTACTGAGATGCCACAGGTCTTTGAAGGTACCATGACAGAAGGGGTGATCCCTGAACCTGAGCCGGCCTTTGATCCAGGGGCTTTCGAGCCGGTTACTGCCGTTGAGCCGTTTATTGAGCAGGTAGCGGATATACCACGGCAGGTCGTACCTGCACCGGAGGCAGCCGACCTGACTGCTGCTGCGGCTCCTGCAGCTTTAGCCCTGACAGAAGAGCAGCTGCGGGCCGCTGTACTGTCAGCATCGCGTGAAACCATTGAGCGGATTGTCTGGGAAGTTGTTCCTGATCTGGCTGAGGCCATGATTCAAGAAGCCATCAAGCGGATTACCGAAGCAAAATAGTCGGATCTTTTGAGTACAGAGGCACTGGGTGGGGATGGCAACATCCCCATTCGCATTTCAGGAGGGTAGACGAGATGATTAAACAGGCACTGGCCAGAGTGGTTGAGCGGCACGATCTTTCCGAAGGCGAAATGATTGAGGTGATGAACCAGATCATGTCCGGTGAGTGTACTCAGGCCCAGATCGGCTCTTTTATCACTGCCTTGCGGATGAAGGGTGAAACCGTTGAAGAGATCACCGGCGCTGCACGGGTCATGCGTGAACGGGCCACACCGATCCGGGTCGGGCGGAACGTGCTGGATATTGACCGTGATGATATCAACCTGGATCAGGAGACCATTCTGGATGTGGTCGGTACCGGTGGTGACGGCACCAACACCTTCAATGTCTCCACCACCGTCTCCTTTGTGGTCTCTGCCTGCGGCGTCAAGGTGGCCAAGCACGGCAACCGCTCGGTTTCATCAGCCTGTGGCAGCGCTGATGTGCTTGAAAAGCTGGGGGTTAATCTGGATGTAACTCCGGAACTGGTGGAACACTGCATCAACGAGATCGGTATCGGCTTCCTGTTTGCGCCGGCACTGCACGGCGCCATGAAACATGCCATCGGACCCCGCCGTGAGATCGGCATCCGCACCATCTTCAACATCCTGGGGCCGCTGACCAACCCGGCCAATGCCGATTGTCAGGTCATGGGGGTTTATCGCGACGATCTGGTGGAAAAACTGGCCGGCGTACTGCAGCGTCTGGGCTGCAAGCGCGGCTATGTGGTGCATGGCTCGGATGGTATGGACGAGATCACCCTGACTGGAGCAACCGCTGCAGCTGAAGTGACCCCTGCCGGCATACGTCTGTTCACCATTACCCCTGAGCAGTTTGGTTTTGTACGCTGCGACATGGCTGCCTTGCGGGGTGGTGATGCCGTAGCCAATGCAATGATTGTTCGTGCTGTTCTGGAAGGAGAACAAGGTCCCCGTCGTCAGATTGTGTTGATGAACGCCGCCTACGGCCTGCTGGCCTCCGGCCATAGCGCAACTGTAGAGCAAGGAGTAGCAATGGCGGTTGAGGCACTTGATTCAGGTCGGGCACTGCAACAGATGACCCGTCTGGCAGCCATAACCCAGCAGGCATAAAACAGTATGTGAAGGAGCTCATAGCATGATCAGTAATCTGAAAGAACAGTACTCTCCGCTCTATTTTCTTGCCGCCCTGGGACCGGGAGGCTTGGCCGTTTCATTTTACATCTATCTGTTCTTTATGGTACCCCATCCCGGCACACCGATGGCCACCGCCGATTTCATCTTTCCGCTGATAGCAGAAAAAACAGCGATCTCTGCCTTCCTGCTGCTGGATTATGCCATTATCCTCTTTCTGGCCTTTCTGCACTTCAGGCTGCTGATCTGGAACATCAGGGAATATGGCCTGTTCAAGCAGACGCAGGCCTTTAAGCAACTGAAAACCGGCAATCAAGAGGTATCGCTCATGGCGATTCCCCTGACCTATGCCATGACCATCAACGTCTGTTTTGTGCTGGGCGCCATTTTGGTGCCGGGGCTCTGGTCGGTGGTTGAATACCTCTTCCCCTTTGCCATGGCCGGTTTTCTGGCAGTGGGCATCTATGCCATGCGCCTGTTTCTTAACTATGCAACCCGGATCATGGTCACCAAAAGCTTTGACTTTGTGCAGAATAACAACTTAAGCCAGATGATAGCCATCTTTGCCTTCTGCATGGTGGCAGTTGGCCTTGCTGCACCTGGAGCCATGAGTCACCACAAAGAGATTTCCGCTCTGGGGATCTTTTGCTCGGTTTTTTTCAGCACCGTATCAATCTCGCTCATCATCCTCAAGATAACCCTGGGATTCAAATCGATCCTTGAGCAAGGCATCTCACGAGAGGCCAGCGTCAGTCTCTGGATCATGCTGCCGATTCTGACCCTGCTGGGGATTACCTTTGTCAGGTATACCTACGGCTTTGCCCATAACTTTGACAACACCGATGACGTCTCAAAATCATGGCTCTTTCTGCTGACTTCCGGTGTGCTGTCACTGCAGGTGATGTTTGGCCTGCTGGGGTTCTACACCATGCAGAAGCTGGACTACTTCAATGAATTCATCCACGGCAGCACCAAAAGCGTTTCCAGTTTTGCCATCATCTGCCCTGGTGTGGCCTTTGCCGTCTTCGGTTTTTTCTTTGTTCATCAAGGATTGGTCCTGAATGATGTTCTGCAGCAGTTCTCTGCTGCCTACTTCCTGACCCTGGCCCCTTTTATTTTTGTACAGTTCAAGACTGCGCAGCTGATATTCAAACTTAACCGCAAGATGCTGTACTAACGCATGCAGCCGGTATTGTGAGTGATCAAATGAACAAACTACCAGACATTCTGGCAACCATTGTTGCCTCTAAGCGTGAAGAAGTAGCGGCAGGGCAGCGTGATGCCTCCATTGCAGAGCTGAAAGGCCGTATCTCCGATCTTGAAGACACGCCGCGCGGGTTTGAACGACACCTGCGTGAGGCGATTGCCTCAGACTGGACCGCCATCATCGCCGAAGTCAAGAAAGGTTCCCCCAGCAAAGGGGTGATCCGTGAAGGTTTTGACCCGCTTGAAATTGCTGAAATCTACCAGGATAACGGCGCCACCTGCCTTTCCGTGCTCACCGATGAAAAGTTTTTTCTTGGTCACCTGCGTTACCTGGCCCTGATTCGTGAACAGGTGGGCCTGCCGATGCTGCGTAAGGATTTTATCATTGATCCCTGGCAGGTCTACGAGGCCCGAGCTGCCGGTGCCGATGCCATCTTACTGATCGCCTCTATCCTGGACTCGCAGCAGATCGTTGATCTGGCCGGCATTGCCCGTTCAGTCCATCTGGACATCCTGCTGGAAGTCCATGATGAAGCAGAGATGGAGATTGCCTGCCGTACCGACATCGGCCTGATCGGCGTCAACAACCGCAACCTGCGCACCTTTGTCACCGATCTTGATACCACCGGACGTCTGGCTGCCCTGCTGCCGCCGGGGCGTCTGCTGGTGGCAGAAAGCGGCATCAATAGCCGGGCTGACATAGAGCGGCTGCAGGCCGCCGGAGCCAAGGCCTTTCTGATCGGCGAGGCCCTGATGCGGGAAGAGGATGTCGGTGCCAAGCTGCAGGAACTGCTCGCCTGACAGCCCTGCCATGCAAACCGTCCATGTTGTCTTCAACCCTGCCTCAGGCAGCTACTCACCCGGACGGTCGGCACAGATTCTTGCGCTGCTGGCTGCCGCAGGCCTTGACCCTCAGCCCGTTGTACCCGTAAATCAGTCAGAAGCGCAGCACGCCATAGCCGAACTCTGCAGGCAGGCCACACCGCCCGTTATCATCGCCGTTGGCGGTGACGGCACCATCAATACCGTCATTAACAGCATACCCCAGGGGCGTGCCACCCTGGGGATCATCCCGCTGGGCACTGCCAATGTCATGGCCCAAGAATTGGGCATCAGATCAGTAGCGGATGCTGTCAGCCGTATTGCTCACGGTACCGTGCGCCCTTTGAGCGTGGGTGAGGCAACCGGCAACGTTGGTACCAGACGCTTTGTACTGATGGCCGGTATCGGTGTCGATGCTGCTGCAGTAGCGGATGTCCGTCCGGCGGAAAAACGTCTGCTGGGAAAAGGGGCCTATGTCCTGGCTGGTCTGCGCCGCTGCCTTGATTGGGACAACCGTCTGATAACTGTTCACTGCGCCGGACAAACCTGCCGCTGCACCAGCCTGATCGTGGCCAACGCCGCCCACTATGCCGGTCCCTATCGTCTGGTTCCCCAGGCAACCCTGTTCTCCCCTCACCTGCTCATCACCCCCTTACCAATCCACGGCCCGTTCAGCCTGCTTGCCTTTACCGCCTCCGTCTTTTTACGGGGCAAGTATGAAGCGGCTGATGCCTTCAGCAGCGGTCTTGAGCCGTTCACCATCACCGGTACCAAACCGGTGCAGCTGGATGGCGACCCTTTCGGCACCACACCGCTTACCATCCGTGTGCTGCCTGATTTCAACAATCTGATCATCTAAGGGACTCGGAACTTGCTACTCTACCGTTTTACCTCTCAGATTCAGGCCGTCTTTGCCGCCCCTTCAATCACAAAATCCTCAGCGTAGC
>CAZYMK010000084.1:0-9384 GCA_964648885.1 uncultured Geobacter sp.
CAGAGGGCGCAGAGAACATCAAAAGGAAGCAATCTTGATTCATCGTTTTTTCAGGTTTTACTCTGTGTTCTCCGTGTCTCTGTGTTTCAAAAGATCTGTAGGTCTTTATCCAAACCGGTACACCAGCCTGCCGTCCTGATAGCACTCAATCGGCCCATCCTGCGATACCTTGATCACCTTGCCGAAGAACGAGGCGGCAATGGCGGCAGTGGTGCGGCCACCACCGGTGACCATTTCTCGGGCATGGGAGGTATCGATGATAAAACCGGTTTCCAACAGCTTGCCTTTGTTGTCCAGCACGGTCAAACCATCGGACGACAGGATTCGCAGCAGAATGCCGGATTTTTTCAGCTGGGCAATGCTCTGACCCTTGACCTGGCTGATCAGCAGGCGACCCACCGGGTCATCACCGCCGACTGAGCCTTTTTTAAGGGTGGCCAGGTGACGCGGGGTACCGGCATGAATCAGGATAACCGTGCCGTGGCGTTGCTTGGAAACCGCATAGAGAGTCCAAAGCAGGTCGTCTGCGGTCTCGCTGTCGATACTGTCGGCCAGAAACGAACGGAAGATATCCGGATCAAAGATGGCCCAGATCCCCTTGCGCCGGATCAGCAGCTTGGCCGGACTGATCAGCACCTCGATTTCAGACACCTCATTGACCGTGATTGCAAAGGCACCGCTACCGCTGCGCCGCACCAGAGAAAACAGCTCTCGCTGGGTTAGGCGTTCGATATCGGTCTGCCCGCAGATACCGGAGGTACGCAGCACGCCGATTACCTGCATCTGGATAGTGGCAATGAAGAAGAGGTTGTTCCCGTCAATAAAACGATAGGTGAGCGGGTTATCCAGAAAATTGGGAGTTACATGCTGATGGGGTTGCAAGGGAATCAAGGTATGTTTACGCTCTTTGATGGTCTTGCGCAGGACCGGCTCCGTGGTCCGGTGCACCAGAAATCCGGTGGTGGCCGGTTTACCTTCATAACGCTGGTAAGAGAGACTCTTCAGCAGCTGGATCAGCTGCTGAATCGGCCAGAACCCTTTGCTGCGGTCGCCCCTCAGAAAACGGGCTACGGTAATATCCATGATGGAGGCCAACAGTGCCGTACGAAAATGAGCGGCATATCCTTCCAGCTTGAAGCCGCTGTACAGGCCGCTGAAAGCGGTCAACAGCTCGGCACAGAACTGCAGTTCCGTCTTGGTAAAGGCCAATCCTTCCCGTACTGCAGAAAAACAGTAGGGCCGCCCTTCAATGGACAGGGTCTGTACCAGCCTCCCCTCCCCTGCCTTGGTCTGATCATCACCGACCCGCAGGTCTACTACGGCGCCCCCCAGCAAGGCACTGACCGAGGGGCTGATGGCATCAAAGACGTTTAACGGCATGGCTGTTCCCTACTTTCCCCAATCACGGGAATAACGGAAATCACGGTCAATGGTGCGGCCGGACACCTTGGCAATCACCGGTAGACGACGTTTGAAATGGGAGTTCTGCACCTTGGCATAGACCGTATCGACAAACTCACGGGTAAAACCTGCCAGAACCAGATCTTCAGCAGTGGCCCGCTGATCCACCATTCGGTACAGCAGCTCGTCAACCTCGCGGTAGGTGAAACCCAGCTCTTCTTCATCGGTCTGGCCTGCCCAGAGATCAGCAGACGGTTGTTTGTCAATCACCGGTTGCGGCACCCCTACCTCTGCCGAGAGCTGCCAGACCTGACTTTTGTACAGATCGCCGATCGGATTGAGGGCGCTGGCCATGTCACCATAGAGGGTGCCATACCCCAAAAGCAGCTCGGTCTTGTTGCTGGTACCCAACACCAGGGCACCGTTCAGGGCCGAGTGGTCAAACAGAATCGTCATCCGCTCACGGGCCATCTTGTTGCCCCGCCGCATGGCATCGGCATCGGAAAACTGATCAAAATAGGCATCCACCATCGGCGTGATCGGAATAACGCAGTACTGCACGCCGCTGGACTTGGCCACCAGCCGGGCATGGGCCTCAGATTCGGGGTTACTGGTCTTGTACGGCATGCAGATGGCAGAGACGTTTTCCGGCCCCAGGGCCTCGGCAGCCAGATGGCAGACCAGGGCAGAATCAATGCCGCCGGACAGCCCCAGCACCGCCTTCTTCGCCCCCACCTTCCAGATCTCATCCTGCAGGAAGCCGATCAGGATCCGACGCACCAGGCTGGTATTGATGGATAGACAGGACATCAGCGGCTCCTTTCCTGCTCAATTCGAGATAATTCACGCAGGGTGAGGTGCAGCCGCTCATCACGCAACAGCGGCGCATTGATCCGCTCGCGCCGCAGGTCGGCATCGTTGAACCGGCCAACGGTCAGAGACGGCTCGAACTCCGGGGCAGCAGCACTGATCTCGCCTGACGGGGCCACCAGATGGGAGCCACCCCAGAACACAACACCATCCTCATAGCCGACCCGGTTGACATAGACTACCCGGCAGGTCAGAAAACGTGCGGTGGAACTGGTCAGGGTACGCCAGGCCGTAGCAGTACCCAGCTCGTCAGTATCCATACCCCGTCCTGGGCTGCTGGAAAGGCAGACCAGGGTGGTTGCACCGTCCATGGCCAACAGATACGGTGCCGAGAGGTGCCACATATCCTCGCAGACCAGCAGCCCTATCCGGCCAAACCTGGTATCAAAGGCGCGGAAACGGTCACCGCGTCCCAGGTAGCGCTGTTCATCAAACAAGCCATAGGTGGGCAGGTAGACTTTACGGTGCAGGTGGCGCAGCTGCCCCCCTTCAAACCAGGCCGCACTGTTATAAAACTGGTAGTCCGGGGTTACTTCCACAAACCCCACGGCCAGACTGATCTGCTGCGAAAGTTTTTTAAGGCTGACCAGTTCGGGGCTGTCAAGGGTCAGGGCCACTTCAGGCACCAGATCTTTCAGAAAATAACCGGTCAGGGCCAGCTCCGGCAAGACCGCCAGATCAGCCTTGCAGGCAATGGCCTGCTCAACCTGTGCCGTAATCAGCTCCAGATTATCCTGGATCTGTCCCAGTTTGGGTTTGATCTGCAGCAAGGCAACACTGAAATCCATGGGAATGCTCCTTCACCACGCAAGGTCAAATGCATTGGGAATATGCTCTAGTGCAGGCTCTGCGCCATGCAGCAGTAACACCGCGATCACGTCGAACCGTGCCGGGCTGTTCTGCAACCTGTTTTTTGCCAGCCAGGTCAGGGCGGCTTTGCTGATCTGATACTGTTTGCGGGATGTCACCGCCAGTTGCGGCACGCCGTAGGCCAGGTTACGGCGGGTCTTGACCTCTACAAAAGCGATACAGCCCTGACGGTCACGGGCCACGATATCCACTTCGCCACCGCGACTTTTAAAGTTGCGCTCCAAGATCGTATACCCCTGCTGCTTCAGAAAGACTGCGGCAGCCTCTTCACCCTGCTGCCCCAGCGCCTGATTGCGCACCCCTTTCAGCACAGCCGTCCTTTGCTCAATTCGAGTGAACGGGAAGGACGATCACCGGCTTTTCAGCCGGACGGTACAACAGGAAGGTCTTGCCCAGCACCTGGGCAATCTCGGCGCCGGTAGCCTCTGCAAGTCCTTCAGCGGCTTCATGACGATCCAGCAGGCAGTTTTCCAGCACCTTGACCTTGACCAGTTCATGGCAGGCCAGAGCTGCATCAGCCTCTTTGATAAATCCCTCTTCCAGTTCGTTCTTGCCGATCAGCAGTATTGGCTTGAGGCTGTGCCCCAGGCCGCGCAAATGTCGTTTCTGTTTACCGGTTAACATATCTGACTTCCTTGTCCTTTCTGTCTGCGTACACAATTGCATTGCTATAGCACAGCCTTGAACCATGCTGCCAGCAGAAACCGGTGCAGAAAACAGGGCTTCTGTAAAGATTATGTACAATTGTCCTGTAGTATGCTATTTGCTACAGCTTTGCTGTCAGGTAACCGTTTGCCGGTTGCAGATGACAGCCAACAATCAGAACACGAAAAAGGTTACGGCATGAAGACCAGCAAATACCCGATCTCCTTTGCTTTAACGTCATTTAACGCTGCAGCGGCTGCACCGCAGGAACTGCCGGTCACCGACCCCACTGCCAAGACTTCTGCCAAGATTCACCACCTGCCCACCACCATCTGGAAGAAAATGGAAGGGCGGTCCGGCAATCCGCTGGACAAGAGTATCGAGTTGACCCGCGACTTCTTCTTCCGTGAGCAGCTGCCGGAAGGCTACTGGTGGGCCGAGCTTGAATCCAACGTCACCATTACCGCCGAGTATGTGATGCTGTTTCACTTTCTGGGGATGGTTGACAAGGAAAAAGAGCGCAAGATGGCCAACTACCTGCTGCGCCAGCAGACCGCCGAAGGTTACTGGACGATCTGGCACAACGGCCCCGGCGATCTTTCCACCACCATAGAGGCCTATTTTGCGCTGAAACTGGCCGGCTACCCGGCTGAACACCCGGCCATGCAGAAGGCACGGGAGTTCATCCTTGCCAATGGCGGCATCCTCAAGTCCCGGGTCTTTACCAAGATCTTTCTGGCCATGTTCGGCGAGTTCTCCTGGCTGGGGGTACCCTCCATGCCGATCGAGCTTATGTTGCTGCCTGACTGGGCCTACCTGAATGTCTACGAGTTTTCCAGCTGGGCACGGGCCACGGTTATCCCGCTTTCTGTGCTGATGGCCAATCGCCCGGTGTACAAGCTGCCCCCTCATGCCCGGGTGCAGGAGCTGTTCATCCGTCCGCCCCGCCCCACTGACTACACCTTTACCAAGGAAGACGGCATTTTTTCTGTAAAGAATTTCTTCATTGGTATTGACCACCTACTGAAGATCTACGAATCCAGCCCGATCCGCCCGTTCAAGAAGCTGGCCACCGAGAAGGTGGAGCAGTGGATCCTTGAGCATGAGGAAAAAACCGGTGACTGGGGCGGTATCCAGCCGGCCATGCTGAACGCTATCCTGGCGCTGCACTGCCTGGGCTATGCCAACGACCATCCCGCTGTGGCAAAGGGGTTGGAAGCCCTGGCCAATTTTACCATTGAAGATGACGACACCCTGCTGCTGCAGTCCTGTGTCTCACCGGTCTGGGATACGGCACTGGTGTTGCTGGCCATGCAGGAGGCCGGTATTCCGCAGGATCATCCGGCCCTGATCAAGGCGGCCCAGTGGCTTTTGGATCGCGAGGTCAGGATCAGGGGCGACTGGAAGATCAAATCACCCGATCTGGAGCCGGGGGGCTGGGCCTTTGAGTTCCAGAACGACTGGTACCCTGATGTAGACGATTCAGCAGCAGTGATGATCGCCATCAAGGATATTAAGGTCAAGAACACCAAGGCCCGTCAGGATGCCATCCGGCGCGGCATTGACTGGTGCCTGGGCATGCAGAGCGCCAATGGCGGCTGGGGTGCCTTTGACAAGGACAACACCAAGCATTTTCTGAACAAGATCCCCTTTGCCGATCTGGAGGCGATGATTGACCCGCCCACCGCCGACCTGACGGGACGGATGCTGGAGTTGATGGGCAACTTCGGCTACACAAAAGACCATCCCCAGGCGATGACGGCACTGGCATTCATCAAAAAGGAGCAGGAGCCGGAAGGCCCCTGGTTCGGCAGGTGGGGGGTCAACTACATCTATGGTACCTGGTATGTGCTGATCGGCCTTGAGGCGATCGGCGAGGACATGACCCGGCCGTACATCAAGAAGGCGATCAACTGGATCAAGTCAAAACAGAATCCGGACGGCGGTTGGGGCGAGGTCTGCGATTCTTACTGGGACCGGACCCTGATGGGATGCGGACCCAGCACCGCTTCACAGACCGCCTGGGCCTTGATGGCTCTGATGGCTGCCGGAGAAGTGAGCTGCCAGGCAGCAGAGCGCGGGGTGCAGTTTCTGCTGACCACCCAGAACCCTGACGGCACCTGGGATGAGGATGCCTTTACCGGTACCGGCTTCCCCAAGTTTTTTATGATCAAGTACCATATCTACCGCAACTGTTTCCCGCTGTCTGCCCTGGGCAGATACCGCAGGCTGACTGCAGCTGCCTGACGTTACACACGGCACTGCTGGAACGTACGGAAAGCCCCGCTTCATCAGCCGGGGCTTTTACTATTCGGAGAAATGAAGCAATGCACTGTTTTGTTACCGGCGCCACCGGTTTTATCGGGGCCAGCATTGTACGTGAACTGCTGCAGGACGACCATGCCGTCACAGTTCTGGCACGTCCTGATTCCGGTGTTACCAACCTGGCCGGGCTACCGGTAACAATTGTCCGGGGCAGCCTGCACGATCACCGACAGCTGGTAACCGCCATGACCGGCTGTGACTGGGTTTTTCACGTTGCTGCCGATTACCGGCTCTGGTGTCCTGATCCGCGGACTATGTACCATGCCAATGTGGACGGTACCCGCACCCTGCTGCAGGCAGCGCTGGATGCGGGAGTCAGCCGGGTGGTCTACACCAGCAGCGTCGGCACCCTGGGTAATCCCGGCGACGGCAGACCCGGCTCTGAAACAACACCGGTCAGCTTTGGTGACATGGTGGGACACTACAAAAAAAGCAAATTTCTGGCTGAACAAGAGGCTCAAAAATTCATTGACAAGGGATTGGCCCTGATTATAGTCAACCCCTCCACCCCGGTAGGACCTTTTGACATCAAACCGACTCCCACCGGCAAGATTATTGTGGATTTTCTGAACCGCAAGATGCCGGCCTATCTGGATACCGGCCTAAACCTGATCGCGGTAGAAGACTGCGCCCGTGGCCACCTGCTGGCGGCTGAAAAAGGCACGGTTGGAGAAAAATATATCCTGGGGAACCGGAACCTGACCCTGCAGGAGATCTTCGGTATTCTGGCACAGCTGACCGGCCTGTCGGCACCCAAGGTCAGGTTGCCGTACACCCCGATCCTGCTGGCAGCCTATTGCAATGAAGGGCTCTCCTGGCTGACCGGCAAGGAACCGCTGATCCCCCTGGCCGGAGTGCAGATGGCTAAAAAATTTATGTTTTTTGATGCAACCAAGGCGATTCAGGAGCTTGGCCTGCCCCAGACGCCGGTGGAACAAGCCCTGGAACGGGCGATTGCCTGGTTCCGTGCCAACGGTTACGCATCGTGACGAGGGACACCCATGCTACTTGAAGCCATTCACAGCCCTGCTGACTTAAAATTGCTGCGTGTTGACCAGCTTCCGGCCCTGGCGTACGAACTGCGCGAATTTCTGCTGGCCACGGTCTCGGAAACCGGCGGTCACCTGGGCTCAAACCTCGGTGCGGTTGAGCTGACCCTGGCCCTGCACTACTGCTTCACCACCCCCCAGGACAAGATCGTCTGGGATGTGGGACATCAGGCCTATACCCACAAGATCCTGACCGGCAGACGGGAGCAGTTTGCCACCCAACGCCAGTACAAAGGGATCTCGGGCTTCCCCAAGCGCAGCGAATCAGTGCATGATGCCTTTGGGGTGGGACACGCCTCAACCTCCATCTCTGCCGGGCTGGGCATGGCAGTGGCCGATGACCTTGATCAACGCAAGAACAAGGCAATTGCGGTGATCGGTGACGGCTCCCTGACCGGCGGTATCGCCTTTGAGGGGCTGAATCAGGCCGGTCATCTCAAGAAGAACCTGATTGTCGTGCTGAATGACAATGAGATGTCCATCTCTAAAAACGTA
Organism: uncultured Geobacter sp.; assembly: GCA_964648885.1. Lineage (GTDB taxonomy): Bacteria > Desulfobacterota > Desulfuromonadia > Geobacterales > Pseudopelobacteraceae > Trichlorobacter. The sequence goes on from CAZYMK010000084.1 coordinate 7,656, forward strand.
GGGGCATTTAGCGCCTTTGTCTCACGCAAGATGACTGCCCGTCACTTCCGTGAACTGAAGCGGGAGATGAAGGGACTGCTTTCCAGCATCCCGGCCTTTGGCAAGGACATCCTCAAATTTGCCCGTCGCGCGGAGAATTCACTGAAGGGATTCCTGACACCGGGAGCCCTGTTCGAGGCACTGGGTTTTGATTACATCGGCCCGATTGACGGCCATGACCTGCCCAACCTGATTGAGATTTTCACCAATGCCCGTGAGTTTGAAGGGCCGTTACTGATCCACGTCATGACCACCAAGGGCAAGGGCTACCATCCGGCCGAATCCATGCCGGACAAGTTCCATGGCGTGGGGGCCTTTGACCTCTCCACCGGCAAGGCGCCGGCCAAGGCAGCCTCCCCCTCCTATACCGAGATATTTGGCCGCACCCTGCTGGAACTGGCCCAGGAAGATCCCAAGGTAGTAGCCATTACCGCTGCCATGCCGGACGGCACCGGTCTGAACTACTTTGCCGAGGCCCTGCCAGAGCGGTTCTTTGATGTGGGAATAGCCGAGCAGCACGGCGTCTGTTTTGCTGCGGGTCTGGCAGCCGACGGGTTCAAGCCGGTAACGGCCATCTACTCATCCTTTATGCAGCGGGCCTACGATCAGGTCTTCCATGATGTCTGTCTGCAGAACCTGCCGGTGGTAATCGCCATGGACCGTGGCGGCCTGGTGGGGGATGATGGCCCCACCCATCACGGCGTGTTTGACCTCTCCTTCATGCGCCATCTGCCCAATCTGATCTTTATGGCACCCAAGGATGAAAACGAGCTGCGCCATATGCTCAAGACCGCCCTGGAGCTGGGCAAACCGGTGGCGCTGCGCTACCCGCGCGGTGCCGGTTACGGGGTGCCGCTGGACAACAAGCTTCAGACCCTGCCGATCGGTAAAGGCGAACTACTGAGGGAAGGTACTGACCTCACCATCATCGCCATCGGCTCCACGGTCATGCCTGCAGTACAGGCTGCAGAACAACTGACCAGCGCCGGGATTAACGCAGCAGTTGTCAACGCCCGCTTTATCAAACCGCTGGACGAGACACTGATACTTGATCAGGCCAGAAAGACCGGCCGGATTGTCACGGTTGAAGAAAACGTGCTGCAGGGCGGTTTTGGCAGTGCACTACTGGAACTTCTGCAAGACAGCGGCCTGTACCAGATCCCGGTCAAGCGGCTCGGCATTCAGGACCAGTTTATTGAACAGGGCACTCAATCCCAGTTACGCCACGATGTGGGTATTGATGCTGAAGGTATAGCTGCTGCAGTACAAGCGTTTCTGCAGAACTGAAAGGATTTGATTGCATGCGTTTTCCCTGGCGTCTCAACTACGACCTTACCAAGTACATCATCAAAAACAATATCAATAAAATTGAACGTTTTCCCCTGGTATTGATGCTGGAGCCGACCCACCTCTGCAACCTGGCCTGCTCCGGCTGCGGTAGGATTCGCGAGTATGCCGACACCATCAACGCTATGATGACACTGGAGGATTGTCTCAAATCAGTGGACGAATGCCCGGCGCCGGTGGTCACCATCACCGGTGGCGAACCGCTGCTCTACCCCCCCATCTTTGATCTGGTCAAAGGGGTGCTGGATCGTGGCCGTCATATCATGTTCTGCACCAATGCGCTGCTGATGGAGCAGACCCTTGACAAGATGCCGCTGCATCCCAACCTGACCTTCAACGTCCA
>CAZYMK010000084.1:9484-11384 GCA_964648885.1 uncultured Geobacter sp.
TGGAACCTGTCATAAGTCAGCTGTGATGCCAACCATTATCGATACCCATTGTCATCTCTACTACGATGATTTCCAGCATGACTGGGATCAGATGCTTGAACGGGCCGAAACAGCCGGTGTCAAAGGAATGGTTGTGGTCGGCGCTGATGCGGCATCCAGCCAAAAGGCCGTTGCCATGGCTGCCAGTCATCCAGCCATCTTCTGCACGGTGGGTATTCATCCCCATGATGCCCAGGGGGTTGATGAAGCCACCATTACGACGCTGGAGGAGTTGGCACAGACCACTCAAAAATGCGTTGCCATTGGCGAGATAGGCCTGGACTTCTTCAAAAATCGCTCACCCCGCGAAGATCAGGAACGGGTCTTCCGGCGTTTCCTGCAGATGGCAAAAAAACTGGATAAACCAGTGGTGGTCCATGACCGGGATGCCCATGCAGAAACCCTGGCCATGATCAAGGAAGCAGGCGTGACAAAGGGTGTGATGCACTGTTTTTCCGGTGATCTAACCTTTGCCCGGCAATGCCTGGATCAGGGCTTGTACCTCTCCATTCCCGGCACGGTCACCTACCCTTCCAACGAGCAGTTGCGTGAAGTGGTCCGCAATATACCGCTGGAGCGGCTGCTGCTGGAGACCGATTGTCCCTATCTCTCCCCGGTCCCTCACCGTGGCAAGCGTAATGAACCGGCCTACACCCGCATTACCGCAGAAAAGGTGGCTGAACTGCGCGGTCTGACCGTAGAAGATGTAGGCCGAATCACTACCATGAACGCCGGACGTCTGTTCGGTATCCCGCTCTGGGATTCCTCCACCAAGATCGCCTACCGGATCAGAAATTCCCTCTACCTGAACATTACCAATCATTGTTCAAACCACTGTACTTTCTGCGCAAAGTTCGATGAATTCACCGTTAAAGGTCACAACCTGCTGCTGGACCATGAGCCGGGCTTTGAAGAGGTGATGGCTGCCATTGGCCAGCCAGTGGGAATTGATGAGGTGGTGTTCTGCGGCTTTGGGGAATCACTACTGCGGCTGGATCTGGTCAAGCAGGTGGCGCAGGCCCTGAAACAACGAGGTTATCCGATTAGAATTAACAGCGATGGTCAGGCCAATCTGGCCCACGGACGCAACATCCTGCCGGAACTGGCTGGACTGGTTGACAGCATTTCCATCAGCCTGAATGCAGCTGATGCCGTAACCTACGGCAGGCTTTGCAACACACCGTTCGGAGAGTCTGGCTGGCAAGGAGTTTGCGATTTTCTGCGAGAAGCCCCCCGTTACATCCCTGAAGTGACCGCTACAGCCGTCACCATCCCCGGTGTTGACATTGAGGCTTGCCGCAGGGTGGCTGAGGGGCTGGGTGTGCAGTTCAGGGTGCGGGAGTACGCCGAGGTAGGGTAGCGTTACTGATCCGAGGCCAAATGCTCCTCATAAATCCGCTTCAGATAGGTGTGTGAGACTGTTTTTTTGAACTCTTTCTTAAAATGATCCGATAGCTGCCGCCACGAAAGTCCCTCCTCTTCCCGCAGCCTGATCAGTTCAGCCAGATAGTTTTTCTCCAGCGAGTTGCGCAGCCGCTGCTTGTACGGCTTGTGCTCCCTGATCTGCGGCAGCACCTGGGGTGATTGTTCCAGCCAAAGCTGTTTCAACACCATCAGGAATGCGGCGTAGCCGGTCTCGCCAGTGCGGCCTAAAGCACCAATCCCCTGTGCCACCCACTCCTTGTACAGCTCCCGCTGTCGACGATGCACTTCAACTCGCAACCCTTCCTCAAGCCGTGCATACAGCTCACCCAGGGCACCGCGCTGTTCTGCGGTAAGTCCGGTCAGCCGCTCTACGGTCTGTTCATCATAGCCGGCCATTTCAGTACGTCCTGCTTGCGGCAATAAAGAAAAAAAACCG
>CAZYMK010000085.1:0-4645 GCA_964648885.1 uncultured Geobacter sp.
TTAGATCATAGCCGTTTTCCAACATATGGGCCTGAATCGCCTTGGCAACGGCATCGGCACAGGAGAGCACCCGGTTTTCCCCGTAGCCGGAAGGGCAGTGGCACGAGATGCCCAGCAGCTGCTTGATGACCTGACGGGCCTGAACGCCGCTACGCCAGGCCAGTGAGACCATCCGGCCGATGGCCTCGGACTGGGAGGCGGCGCAGCCGCCAGCTTTGCCCATGGTGGTGAACAGTTCGAACAGACCGTTTTTGTCTTCGTTGACCGTGATATAGAGTGGGCCGCAGCCGGTCTGCATCTGATAGGTCCAGCCCTTCAGCGCCTTGGGCCGCTCACGTTTGATGGCACGCTTGTCCTCTTCCATCGGTGTGGCGGATATGGCGGCTTTTTCTTCTTTCTTACTTGTTGAAAGCACCTGCTCGTCACGGGAACCGTCACGATAAATTGTCACCCCTTTGCAGCCGGTCTTGTAGGCCAGCATGTAGACCTGCTCTACATCCTCAATGGTTGCGGTGTTGGGGAAGTTGACGGTCTTGGAGACGGCGTTGTCAGTATGATACTGAAAGGCAGCCTGCATCTGGACATGGTCTTCCGGGGTGATGTCATGGGCCGTGACAAAGACCCGCCTGATATCGGCCGGTACCTCATCAAGGTCATGGACCGTGCCATGCTCGGCGATCTTCTCCATCAGTTCTGCGGAGTAAAAGCCGCGCTCTTTGGCCAGTTTCTCAAAGATCGGGTTCACTTCCACCAGTTTGGTGCCGTCCATCACGTTCTTGATGTAGGAGACCGCAAAGAGCGGCTCTACGCCGGAAGAGGCGTTGGCGATCATGGAGATGGTACCGGTGGGAGCAATGGTGGTGACGGTGGCATTACGCTGGGGCAGTGCCCCCTTCTGGTCAAAGGTCGAACCGGTAAAGTTGGGGAATGAACCGCGCTTTTGCCCGAGTTCGCGTGAGGCGGCGTGCCCTTCGTCGTTAATGAACTGCATCACCTTTTTACCCAGCTTGACCGCCTCATCGGAGTTGTAGGGGATTCCTAGCAGAATCAGCATATCGGCCCAGCCCATGACTCCCAGGCCGATCTTGCGGTTGGCATGAGTCATGTCATGGATCTGCTGCAGGGGGTACTTGTTGGCCTCGATCACGTTGTCCAGGAAGTGAACCGCGTCATGGATTACCTCTTTGAGGCGGCTCCAGTCAATGGCCCCTTCGCTGACAAAACGCCCCAGGTTGATTGAGCCGAGGTTGCAGGATTCGTAGGGTAGCAGCGGTTGCTCGCCGCAGGGGTTGGTTGATTCGATCTCACCGACATGGGGAGTCGGATTGTCACGGTTCAGCCGATCCAGGAAGATGATGCCCGGCTCGCCGTTTTCCCAGGCCTGATTGACGATCCGCTGAAATACCTTGCGTGCGTTCAGAGTACCGATCTTGCTTTTGTCGCGGGGGTTGAGCAGGTCATATTCCTCGTCCCGCTCAACGGCCTGCATGAATTTCTCGGTCAGTCCGACCGAGATGTTGAAGTTGTTGAACATCTTCTGGTCGGCCTTGCACATGATGAAATCCATGATATTGGGGTGGTCGACCCGCAGGATACCCATGTTGGCGCCACGACGGGTGCCTCCCTGCTTGATGGTCTCCGTGGCGGTATCAAAGACCCGCATGAACGAGATCGGCCCGCTGGAGACGCCGGTGGTGGTCTTGACCAGGTCATTGGCCGGACGGAGACGGGAGAAGGAGAAACCGGTACCGCCGCCAGATTTGTGGATCATGGCGGTGAACTTGACCGCATCAAAGATCTCTTCAATGGAGTCACCCACCGGCAGGACAAAGCAGGCTGACAGCTGTCCAAGTTCGCGGCCTGCATTCATCAGGGTGGGGGAGTTGGGCAGAAAATCAAAGCTGATGATCATCTCGTAGAAACGGTTCGAGAGTTTCCCGATGTCTGCTTGAGGGTCAAAGGTGAGGTCAGGCGCCGCAATGGTGTCGGCAACCCGGCGAAACATGTCTGTCGGCGTTTCAAGGGGTCTTCCGTTTGTATCGCGCTTGAGGTAGCGCTTTTCAAGGACGGTCAGGGCGTTGGGCGTGAGGGCAGGTTGACGGGCGGAAGACGCTTGGGCAGGCATGGTGTTCTCCTTTTATCTGGTACTGGTCTGGCAGTGGGTGTGGTTTCAAACAGGGTGCTGCTGATGCTGCAAGCGGATTGGTGTTGTTTTGTGCTGATTTGTCACGGAAGGCACAATATCTGGTGTGTGCCGACGGATAGAACCACAGCATCTATGTCATGTCAACCTGTATTTTGTGATCAGGCACGCTGTTGACGGCAAGGTTTTGAATACAGTCATTTTTTTATTGAATTTACAGCAAGGCGAGAATGTGCTATGAACTTCATTCGTATATTCAATACTTTGAAACTCTGGATGCCGATGATTCCCACGCCGTGGCGCTTGCCTTTCAACCTGTTTTCTTCCATTCGTCTGCTGGTTGCCTGTTGTGGTCTGCTGCTTGCCAGTGGCTGTCAGAAGCTGTTCCATGATCAGGATGCCTTGTTAAAGGGCAGAACGGTTGCCGTCTCCATGTCGGTGCAGGATACGCCCCCTCCGGCTGCCCAGACGCTTCCGGTGGCAGCGCCTGCTGCTCCGGTCGCTGCTCTGCCCCTCCCCCCCCTTGACCAACGGCTCCTGCCGACTCAGCAGTCTGTACCCCTGAAAACGACACAGCCCCTTGCAGGCGGTTCTGAACGGACTGCAGCTGCAGCTCGTCAACAGCTTGCCGAAGCAGCCGTCGTGCTGACCGAGCGGGTGGTAACCGAGGATCTGGTGCTGCGCGGAACCGTGCTGGTAAAAGGATCCCTGATCGTTGCCCCCCAGGCCACCTTGCGGATTGAGGCCGGGACGATCGTCAGGTTTGCCGCTGATCCGGCAGCGCTTCAACCTTCCCGACTGGTGGTGCAGGGTCGGCTGGTGGTCTCCGGCACCGCGTTACAGCCTGTTGTGTTGGGATCCGTCTACCAGCAGGCCGAACCCGGAGACTGGGGCGGCGTGGTTCTGCTGGGCAGCGAGAAAAAAAATAGTATCGAACACTGTCGTATAGAAGGCGCCCAGACCGGCATTCTGGCACAGCATGCCTGGCTGAGCGCCAAAGGGTTGCAGGTAACGGGCGCCCTGCGCGGCATTGAGCTGCACGGCTCGGAAGGCTCGTTGCAGGGCAGTGCCGTAAGCCGTTGTGATATCGGCGTACGCATGGTGGACAGCGAAGTAGAGCTGCGTGACAGCAGCATACGTGAAAACCGTCAGGGCATTGTGGCCAGACGCAGCTCTGGTTCACTCTCCAATGTCACGGTCAGTGCCAATGCTCAGGAGGGGATCGAGTGGGTGCAAGGCCGCTACCGCTTCAGCGGCAGTCTGGTGGCCGGTAATCGGACCGGTGCCCGCTTTACTGATGCCGACGGACAGCTGACGCTCTGCCGCTTTCATGACAACCGTGCTCATGGCGTTGAGCTTTTGGCAGGGCAGGTACGTATCAGGAACTCCTCCTTCACCGGCAATAGCGGCGTTGGACTGCTGCTGGAAGAGGTGCAGGGGATGATGACCGGTTCGGCTCTGCATGACAATCAGGCCGCCAACCTTGAAAACCGTGGTCAGGAACCGTTTCCGGCCCTGCTGAACTGGTGGGGCAGTGCTGATCAGCAGCGGATTGCTGCCGCTATCCTGACGGCACCCCGACATGACGGGGTGCCGTTGGTCCCTTTTGCACCGTTCTTAAAGGAACGGCCTGCCACGGCCCCGTAAGATGTCCGATCATCCCATGCCCATCTACCTGGATAATGCCGCCACCAGCTTTCCCAAGCCGGAACAGGTCTATACTGCCATCATGCAGGCTATGCAGCAGGTGGGGGCCTCCCCCGGCAGAGGGGGATACGGCAGCGCCCTGCAGGCCTCGCGGCAGCTGCTTGCGGTACGGGAAGCGGTTGCAGGTCTGGTTAATTGTGCAGATTCTGCCCGGGTGATCTTTACGCACAATGCCACTGTAGCTCTGAATCTTGCCGTGATGGGCACCCTGCAACCCGGTGATCATGTAATTACCACCAGTATGGAGCATAACTCATTGCTGCGTCCGTTGTTTCTGTTGGAAAAACAAGGCATTGTACTGACCATCGTGCAGGGCGACGCAGAGGGGCTGGTGGATCCGGCTCGGATTCGTGCAGCCCTGCGCCCAGCCACCAGGATGATTGCGGTTGCCCATGTGTCCAACGTCACCGGTGGTATTCAGGATATTGTTGCCATAGCTGCCGTAGCCAGGGATGCCGGGGTATTGCTGCTGCTGGATGCGGCCCAGTCTACCGGCCTGCAGGAGCTGGACATGCAGCAGGTCGGTATTGACCTGCTGGCCGCACCGGGCCACAAGGGGCTGTTGGGCCCCCAGGGAACCGGTTTTCTGGCGGTTGGGCCGGGTGTGCAGCTCAGGCCGATTATGGCCGGTGGTACCGGCAGCAGTTCTGATCAGGATCAGCAACCCGATAATTTTCCGGAAGGGTTTGAACCCGGCACCCACAATCTGCCCGGTATTGCCGGCCTTGGTGCCGGTATCGCCTTTGTGCAGGCAACCGGCCTGGAGCGGATCAGACAGCATGAGCAGGAGCTGGC
>CAZYMK010000085.1:4745-11300 GCA_964648885.1 uncultured Geobacter sp.
CTGCTGCATGATCCCCAGGCCCTGTTCAAGTTTCAGGACAACACCATCATCATTCCGATTACGGTGATTGAGGAGATTGACCGCTTTAAGAAAGATATGAACGAAACCGGGCGCAATGCCCGCTCTATCTCACGCATTCTGGATATGCTGCGTGAAAAAGGATCGCTCTCCACCGGGGTAAGCCTGCCGGAGGGCGGTACCCTGCGGGTTGAGCTGTGCGAAGAGCAGGCCTTGAACCGGATGCCCAAAGATCTGCGGGATGACAAGGGGGATAACCGGATCCTGGCGGTTGCCCAGGCCACCCATGAACGTTTTCCCGACGAGACCGTCATCTTTGTTACCAAAGACACTAACCTGCGGATCAAGGCCGATGCCATTGGTCTGGTGGCCGAGGATTACGAATCGGACAAGGTGGATATTCAGGAACTCTATGCCGGGGCCCGCAATCTGGAGCTGGAACCGGATGCCATTGACCGTTTCTATGGTCAGGGTTGGCTTGAGGCGCCGTCAGGGTTGCTGCCCAACGAATACGCCACGCTGACAGACAGCAGTAATCCATCCCATACCGCACTCTGCCGGTTTGATGCAGCGCAGGGGCGGGTGGTGCCGGTGCGCAAGGTACCCAAAGAGGGGATCTGGAGTATCTATGCCCGTAACCGTGAGCAGCAGTTTGCCCTGGATGCCCTGGTGGACGACAACATCAAACTGGTCAGTCTGGTAGGCAAGGCCGGCACCGGCAAGACCCTGCTGGCCATTGCCGCCGGTCTGCAGAAGGTGGCAGAGGAGAATGTCTATAACCGGCTGCTGGTTTCCCGGCCGGTCTTTCCGATGGGTAAGGATCTGGGATTCCTGCCCGGTGATATAGAAGAAAAGCTGACCCCCTGGATGCAGCCGATTTTCGATAACGTCGAGCTGCTGATTTCCGGTCATGAGAGTGATAAACGTCACAGCAACAAGGGGTACAAGGAGCTGATGGCCATGGGGCTTCTGGATATCGAACCGCTGACCTACATCCGGGGACGTTCCATCCCCAACCAGTATCTGATAGTGGATGAGGCCCAGAACCTGACCCCCCACGAGATCAAGACCATTGTGACCCGAGCCGGGGAGGGGACCAAGATCATCCTGACCGGTGACCCGTACCAGATCGACAACCCCTATGTGGATTCATCCAGCAATGGCTTGTCCTACCTGGTGGAGCGGTTTAAACATGAGCGGATCACGGCCCATATCACCCTGACCAAAGGTGAGCGCTCGGAGCTGGCTGAGCTGGCAGCCAACCTGCTGTAATGCTGCTGCTTGCCATTGAAACATCCTGTGATGAGACAGCCGCTGCCGTGGTTCGTGACGGTCGTCAGATTCTGTCGAACATTGTCTCTTCTCAGGTGGCGATCCATGCCGAATATGGCGGGGTAGTGCCGGAGATCGCTTCACGCAAGCATCTGGAGATGATCTCCCCGGTGATCCGCCAGGCCCTTGAACAGGCCGGCGTTGGCCTGGAACAGATTGAAGGGATTGCCGTCACCCGTGGTCCCGGATTGTTGGGAGCACTGCTGGTTGGTGTGTCTCTGGCAAAGTCTCTGTCGCTAGCATGCTCTGTTCCGCTGGTGGGGGTGCATCATATAGAGGGGCATCTGCTGGCTGGTTTTCTTGAACAGCCGGTGGTGTTTCCGTTTCTGGCCCTGGTGGTGTCCGGTGGTCATACTCACCTCTATCGGGTGGATGGTATCGGGCAGTACCGGACCCTGGGACGCACCATTGACGATGCCGTGGGCGAGGCGTTTGACAAGAGCGCCACACTGCTGGGGCTTGGGTATCCCGGTGGTGCCCTGATTGACCGTCTGGCACAGTCTGGTGATCCCGTTGCGATCAAATTTCCCCGGCCGCTGATGCATGACGGCAGTCTCAACTTCAGCTTCAGCGGGCTGAAGACCGCTGTATTGACCTACCTGAAAAAACTGCCGCAGCTTCCACAGGGCCAGGATCTACACGACCTGTGCGCCTCTTTCCAGGCCGCTGTCTGCGAGGTGCTGGTAAAAAAGACCATGGCAGCCTTGCAACAGGAGGGGCTTACCCGCCTGGTGGTTGGCGGCGGTGTGGCCTGCAACAGCGGGCTGCGGGCAGCCTTGCAGCGGTCCTGTGTTGACCGGGGTGTTGCACTGCATCTGGCTCCGCCAAAATTGTGTGGTGATAATGCCGCCATGCTGGCAGTCGCTGCCGATGCGTACCTGAGCGCTGGTTGTGCTGATGACCTGTCGCTGGATGCCATTGCCACCTGGCCGCTGGATCAGGCTGGAAGAGTCCTGGACCAGCCATGACCCACCTGTTTCCACGGCCCCGCAAGGCATTGGGCCAGAACTTTCTGACTGACCAGAACATCGTCCGCAAGATTTTGGCTGCTGCCGCACTCCAGCCTGCTGATCAGGTGCTGGAGGTGGGGCCGGGCAGGGGGGCGCTGACTGCACTGCTGGCAGAGCGGGTCAGCCGTCTGGTGGCGGTGGAGTTTGATCGTGACCTTGCTGCCCTGCTGCGGCAGCAGTACCAGAACAGCCCCACGGTGCTGATCCATGAGCAGGATGTGCTGCAGGTTGATTTTGCGGCGTTGCTGGGTGAAGGTGTCTACAAGGTGGTTGCTAACCTGCCCTATAACATCTCGACACCGGTACTGTTCCGTTTTTTGGAAGAGCGACACCGTTTCAGCCGCCTGGTGGTGATGCTGCAGAAAGAGGTGGGTGAGCGGTTGGCTGCGGCACCTGATTGCAGTGATTACGGTGTGCTGACGGTCTTATTCCGGCAGTGGTTTGAGGTGCGGCGTGAGTTTCTGGTGCCGCCCGGCTGTTTTTTTCCTGCGCCCAAAGTGGATTCGGTGGTGATCAGTCTGGTGCCGCTGTCCGGCTCACGGGTGGTGGTGGGTGATCAGGTGCTGTTTGAAAAGATTGTCAGGGCAGCTTTTGCCATGCGGCGCAAGACCCTGTGGAACTGCCTGAAAACTGCTGCTATAGCGGATGTACCATTACTTGAGGATGCACTGGCAACCGTGGCTATTGATGGCCGACGTCGCGGTGAGACCCTCTCTCTTGATGAATTTGCCGCACTGTCGCGCACATTGCAGAACGCATAAAAAAACCGCCCCACGAAGGGGCGGTTGCAAGGTGATAACGGGTGAATCCTGATCTCTGTTACTGCTGATCCCCGTTGTTGCTTTGGGGGGCAGATTGATCCGCTGCGGCCTTTCTGGCCTCATATTTGGCCATACGCTTTGCACGGCCCCCGGCCAGTACTTCTCCGAGATTATTCTCAATTGCAGCCTGACGACGGGCCTCAGAATAGCTCTTGGCTGCCAGGACAGTACCGGCAGGAAGCTTGAACTGCTTGCGATAGGCGCCTGGCTTCATGTCATGTGCAACTTTCAGATGTCGGGTCAGGGTCTTGAACCCACCCTTGCCGCAGATCAGGCAGATCACCTGATCTTTCTGGATTGACTTTTTTGGGTTGAGAGCGGGTGCCGGTTCTTTTTTAATAACGGTTTCTTCAACGGGCAGATCGGTTTCAAGGTTTTTGAGTGTCGCATAGACCTTTTGTATCTCTTGCAACAGCTGATCAGAGCTCATTTCAACCGATGCTGCGTGCGAAGAAACAATGTTGGCAGTCAGTTCAACCAATAACGATGACATAGAAACTCCTTTATAGAAAATAGCTTGCTCTTTGGTGAACTCATCTAACAGTGTCTAACTGTTAACGCAAGCACTTTTTCTCTGTAACTGTAGTTGTTTTCAAAAAAAAGTTTGACCCTGTCAATAACATTCTGCTACTAACGTCGTCTTGATTTATTCCTCCTGAGGGTGCTCTGCATGCCATATATTGTTATTGAAGAAGAACGGTGCAAGGGGTGTGGACTCTGTACCATTGCTTGCCCCAAAAAACTGGTCGCTATGAGTGAACAGCCCAATGCACTGGGCTATACGGTGGCGGTTTTTGCAGCGCCGGACACCTGCACCGGCTGTTGCCTTTGTGCAGAGATCTGCCCTGATGTAGCCATTACCGTGTTCAAGGAAGCATAATCATGAGCTCATCCCAGAGAACGTTTGTCAAAGGGAACGAGGCAGTGGCCATGGCAGCCATCGAGGCTGGTGTGCGCTGTTATTTCGGTTATCCGATCACCCCCCAGAGCGATATCCCTGAATACCTTTCCCGTGAACTGCCCAAGACTGGCGGCACCTTTATACAGGTGGAGAGCGAGATCGGTGCCATCAATATGGTGCTAGGCGCCTCGGCTACCGGGGTACGGGCCATGACCTCCTCTTCCGGCCCCGGTATCTCCCTGAAGCAGGAAGGGATCTCCTACATGGCCGGTTCTGAACTGCCCGGCGTGATTGTTGATATCATGCGGGCCGGTCCCGGTCTGGGCGGTATTGATGCCTCCCAGGCCGATTATCATCAGGCCACCAAAGGGGGCGGGCATGGCGGCTACCGTATCATCGTGCTGGCACCCAACTCTGTACAGGAGATGTACGATCTGACCATGCTGGCCTTTGACCTGTCCGACCAGTACCGGATGCCGGCCCTGGTGCTGGCCGATTCGGTGCTGGGGCAGATGAAGGAATCAATCACCCCGCATCCGCGTCCCACGCCTGCACTGCCGGACAAAGACTGGGCCGTACGCGGTACCGGCGGCGGTGCCCAGCATGTGGTCAAGTCCCTCTATCTGGGTGATGGCGAGATGGAGAAATTCCACTGGAAGATGCATGCCCGTTATCAGGAACTGGCTGACAAGGAATCCCGCTGGGAGGAGTACCAGGCTGCAGATGCAGAACTGCTGGTGACCGCCTTTGGCTGTACCTCCCGCATTGCCCGCACGGCGGTTGATATGGCCAGGGCCGAGGGGATCAAGGTTGGCCTGATGCGTCCTGTCACCCTGTTCCCGTTTCCGAAAAAGGCCTATGCCGAACTGTCCTCCCGCTGTAAAAACTGGCTCACCATTGAGCTATCCACCGGGCAGATGGTGGATGATGTCAGGCTGGCAGTGCAACGCGATGCCGAGGTGCATTTCTACGGACGCCCGCCTGGAGCCGGTTCGCTGCCCACCCCGGAAGAGTTGTTTGAACAGATCAAGAAACAGGTTTGAGGTTGCAGTCTATGAAACAGGTATTTGCTAAACCACGTAGTCTGAAGGATGTGCAGACCCATTTTTGTCCTGGCTGTCATCACGGCACCATCCATCGTTTGGTTGCCGAGGCCCTGGACACCTTCGACATTGCCGAACAGACCATCGGCTGTGCTTCCGTGGGCTGCTCGGTCTTTCTGTACGGCTATTTCGACATTGATGTGGTTGAATCGCCACACGGCCGGGCACCGGCAGTAGCCACCGGGGTCAAGCGGGCCCGGCCAGACCGGATCGTCTTTACCTATCAGGGGGATGGTGACCTGGCCGCCATCGGCACCTCGGAGATCATCCATGCTGCCAACCGTGGTGAGCGGATCACCGTGATTTTTGTCAACAACACCACCTATGGCATGACCGGCGGCCAGATGGCCCCTACCACCATGCCGGGCCAGAAGACCTCGACCTCGCCCTATGGTCGCGACATATCAAACGACGGCAGGCCGTTTAAAATGGCAGAACTGCTCTCCAATCTGGACGGCGTTGCCTATTCGGCCCGGGTGGCAGTTAATGATCCCAGAAATGTGCTGCAGGCTAAAAAAGTGATCAAGACCGCCTTTCAATACCAGGTAGAGGAGAGGGGGTTTGCCTTTATTGAGGTCCTGGCTGCCTGTCCTACCAATTGGGGTATGAATCCCCTGGTAGCCAATGAGCGGGTAGGTAATGAGATGATTCCTTACTTCCCGCTGGGTGTCTTCAAAAATACCGCTGAACAGTGATTGGAGCTGATATTCAATGCGATATGATGTCTTTATAGCCGGTTATGGCGGCCAGGGGGTGCTGCTGGCCGGTAACCTGCTCTCCTATGCGGCCATCCGTGAGGGTAAGAACGTCTCATTTTTTCCGGCCTACGGGGTTGAAAAGCGGGGTGGTTCTGCCATGTGTACGGTTGTGATCAGTGATGGTGACACCGGCTCACCGGTGGTGGGTGCCCCGTCCACTTCAGTCATCCTCAACCAGTTGTCGTGGGACAAGTATGCAGCGCGTACCCGCAAGGATGGGATCTGCCTGGTCAACAGCTCTCTGGTGGCAATGGATGGTCTGGTGCTGGCTGGTCGTGAACTGCTGGCTGTTCCGATGAATCAGATCGCCATTGATCTGGGGGATGTACGGATGGTCAACATGGTTGCCTGCGGTGCTTACGCTGCCGCAACCGGCGCACTGCAGCTGCAGCATCTTGAAGAAGCCCTGCAGGATGCCTTGCCTGAACGGAACCATAAACTGATCCCTGCCAACGTCAAGGCACTACAGGCCGGGGCTGCTGCTGTTTTTTCTGCACGAAAGGCTTGACTCAACTTCCAAGGTCTGGTATTAAACTCATCTCTTTTTTAGGGGTGTCGCCAAGCGGTAAGGCACCGGATTTTGATTCCGGCATTCCTAGGTTCGAATCCTGG
>CAZYMK010000086.1:0-11251 GCA_964648885.1 uncultured Geobacter sp.
TTCGTACGCTCAAATTTAGCCTTAGCCATCCTGTCGTCCTCCTGGTCTGAAAAATACGATGATCTTTGTACGATGTGTCGGTGCAAACAAACCCTAAGTCAATTCTGCTACGACTGAAAATGGAGCCCACATCCGGACTCGAACCGGAGACCTCTTCCTTACCAAGGAAGTGCTCTACCTCCTGAGCTATGTGGGCTTATCAGCTGTAAATAATAACAGAATTGGAGCGGGAAACGGGACTCGAACCCGCGACCCTCAGCTTGGAAGGCTGATGCTCTAGCCAACTGAGCTACTCCCGCACTTTGGTTGCACTGCTTTGGCCAACTAACCGCATCCTTAACCAGTTCTAGCGACGTTTACGTCTCCTGGATCAGTCAGCAAATCTTTCAGCCGATGAACTGAATATGGTGGAGGGAGGAGGATTCGAACCTCCGAAGTCGTCCGACGACAGATTTACAGTCTGTTCCCTTTGGCCACTCGGGAATCCCTCCAGGGATGATGTTACTACTGTTTTTTAAGTAATGGAGCTGGCGATGGGACTCGAACCCGCAACCTGCTGATTACAAGTCAGCTGCTCTACCAATTGAGCTACGCCAGCAATCTATGGCTAAGCATGAATTTGTTCTTCTACGTCACTAAAAAATGATTGTCAAGTTTTTTTTGATTGCTTCTTCTCGGGGTTTCTCTGCTTCTTTGTCAAGACGCCGTGCCAAGATTCTTACGCGGCAGCCTGAGCAGCGAGCAGAGGTTGCAAATACAACTTTATTTTCCGTAAGGCGTTTTCTTCAATCTGCCGTACCCGCTCGCGGGACACACCAAAATCATCGGCTATTTGCTGCAGGGTCATCGGCTCGTCTGCTGTTATGCGCTGGTTGACTACAAATTGTTCTTTCTCTGTCAGTCTGGCTACTGCTGAGCCGATCAACTGCTGTAACTGCTGCTGTTCTTCCAGATCTGCCAGCTGACATTCCTGGTCAGGACGATCATCAGCCAGCAACTCAAGTAACGTTGCTCCTTCACCAGCCACCAATTCTGCATCAAGCGAGACTTCGCCGAGCATCCGCTGCTCCATCTCTTCAACATCTGATTCACGCACCGCAAGTGCATCTGCGGCTGCAGCGCTGTCATCACCGCCCGTCATCCGCCTGATGGCGTTTTTCGCTTCTTTCAGCTTGAAGAACAGCTTCCGTTGTGCCTGGGTAGTACCTATCTTCAACAGACTCCATGATGAAATGATGAAACTCTGAATCTGGGCACGAATCCACCAGACCGCATAGGTTATCAGCCTGAAACCACGGTAAGGATTAAACTTACGCACCGCCAGCATCAGGCCGATGTTTCCTTCCTGGATCAAATCCAGCATCTTGAGGCCATAGTTGCGGTATTCTGCCGCAATTTTCACCACAAACCGAAGATTGGATGCCACAAGAGCCTGAGCTGCCTCAAGATCGTCGTTTTCAAAAAGACGCACGGCAAGCCGATGCTCTTCCTGCTCATCAAGAACAGGAAAACGCCTGATCTCTGCAAGGTAGCGGGTAAAATTATCTGCAACAGCTGGCAGGGCAGTATACATGGCGTGTTTCACCTCTTTTTTAGCACTCAAACCATCTGACTGCTAAAAATATAGCAACCGGGCTTTAAAAAATCAAGCGTAGAAGTCAGTTTTCAGACACTGCTCACTCCCTGACGCAACCTGCTCCAGCCGGTTTCAGCGAGTTCACGAACCCCTTGCAACGTGCGCTGATAAAAACGTTGAACCGGCAATCGGTTCAACAGCAGGGTACCTTCACGACGTTCAAGCACCACATGCTCGCCAGCTTGTAAACCGGAGATTTCCGCAGCACAACTACCATCAAGGCCAAACAGAAAACGATAGCGTTGCCCGCCATACAGGCAGGAAACAATGACCAGCACTTGTTCAGGGTTGCCGCTCTTGTACTGATACCGAACGGTTGCGCATACAAACGTTCCGTTGCAACGGTCCGTCTCGGCGAGCAACGAATCAACCGTCACCCCCTTGGGCTTCGGCTGTCCCAGAGACGGTAGCCCCCAGGGCCGGTACGGTTCGTGTCGACGAGCCTGATACTGGTCGGTATCCTCAAGCAGTATCACCACGTTATTATTGATCGGCCCGCCAATGGAATGAGATAAGCCAGCCGTAAATCCTGACTCCACAATCAGACGGTGGTTCTCTACCACCTGAATCAAACCGGTTGCGCCTAACGGATGACCTCGTCCTTTCAGACCTCCGGTCAGGTTGGTGGGGAACCGGCCACCAGGACCCGTCAGTTGATCATCGAGCAGGGCGTCAAAGAGGCGGGCACGGCTCACAATGCCCAGATCAACCAGGTTAATCGGCCCAAAACCGTTAAAGGGATCGTGCATATTGACATGCATCTTGCCTTCTAACGGGTCCATATTATGTAAACCGGCCATACCATAGGCATAGCCGGCTGCTGTTACCGTTGCTGGGAAAGAATGGAAATAGCGGCGGTCCGCGATAGTCGGAATATCTGTGGCACTGCCAACGCCGGCCACCATCACCTGCTGCGGACGGGCCGTCAGGATAACGGCTGCCACGCCGTCCGACATCGGACAGAAATCATGATACCGTAGCGGAGACCAGTAACGATAGTTCTCACCCGATAGTATCTGGCCGAAATACTGCTCAACCGGCAGTTCGTGCCGTAGATGGGCTTCATGGTTGAGACTGGCAAAACGGTGACTACGTTGGCTCAGCAATGCTGAATAGGCAGACCACTCCAGATCCGTCAGCCCCAGCCGCCGCTGCAACGCCCCAGCTACCAAGGCACCGCACGCCGGCATGGTCAGACCGTATTCCGCCTCGTCACGATCAATCACCCCGGCTATGATGCGGGTTGCTTCCTGAGTGGTTCTGTCGCTCATCTTCTGTATGCCGATGGCCAACACGTGATCATGACGTCCGGAGGCCACCTCCAGATAGGCATTTTCAAAGGCCGAGGCCCCTGACGAAGAGGCCGTATCGATCAAAATTGATTTAACACCGGAAATACCCAGAATACCGGCAATCTTTGCCGCTGTGTTGTCAACATCGGAAAAGGCTGCCGGATTCTGACTTCCCACCACGACTGCCTCAATTTGACGTCGCCGAACACTACTGCCGACAAACACCTGACCGCACTTTTCTGCCATCTCGAGAAACGAAAGCGCACCGCGATCCTGATTGGTATACCGGCCAACCGGCCCCATCCAGGAAGCGGCTATGTATACCGTTCTGGGTTTGAAATCACGAGTCATATGCCTCCTCCTTTCAAACGCAAAAGGCGCTCACGTGAACGCCTTTTGCTACCTCTGTCGTGAAAGCGTCGACTACTTCTTCAATACTTTGATCACTGCAGCAAAATCCTCTTCCCCCCAGCCTGCCTCTACACCCTTTTCATACATCTTGCTGGCAGCCTCGGCAGCAGGCAGATGCAACCCGACCAATCGGGCCGCATTCATTACCAGATGCATGCCATCATTGACATATTTAAGGGCCAGGCTGCGGGTAAAATCGTTCCGGGCCATGGCACGGCCTTTCAGGTGGAACAACGGTGAGGTGACTCCGCGGGTATCCAGCACCTCCAGAATCTTGTCCGCGTTAAAGCCCATCTTCTCGCCAAAGACCAAGCCTTCAGCCAAGACCTGTACCAAAGTTCCCTGCACCATGTTGACAATAAACTTCATCTTGGTGGCATCACCGATTTCACCAACGCTGATGGTGTTGAGACCAAGGATACTGAATGGTTCTCGGCACTTACCGACTATAGCCGGATCACCGCCGACAATAATGGTCAGCAGACCGCTTGCGGCATGATCCTTATTGCCCCAGACCGGCGCATCAAGATAGAAGCATTTGCGCTTGGAAGTCTCTTCTGCCATCTTGAGTGTTGTTTCAAGCGAGGTGGTGCCCATGTCGGCAAAGATCGTGCCCGGCTCAATACCGGCCAGTATGCCGGTTTCACCACAGAAGAGAGGGCCTTGCTCATCCCCTTCGGAGACAATCGAAATAACCAGCTCACGGCCACGCGCAGCTTCAGCAGCGGTTGCAGCGCCAACAGCACCTTTTGAAACCAGATCCGCCACCTTCTCGGGATCGGTATCAAACACCGCAATCTCATAGCCTCCTTTAACCAGGTTGGCAGCCATGTGGCGGCCCACTGTTCCCAAGCCGATAAAACCAATTTTACGCAGCATAGACGTATCCTCCAGGGAAAAATAAAATAATGTTTTTGAATGATGATGCTTATACTTAATTACACTGAAAGTAACCCGGTGGCAACCAGGATTTTTTGTATACAACTACGGTTATAAACTATCCTCTCAGCGGCGCCGTACAACTCCCACCTGGTTGCACCAGGCAGTGAGCCGGCAGAGGGAGCAGGCCGGATTAACCGGAAAACAGCGGTGCTGACCGTAGCTAACAAGGAGATCGTTGATCATCATCCAATACTGGGGCGGCAATTTGGCACGCAATGCCAGTTCTGTCTGGTCCGGTGTGGCGCAGGAGACATATCCCCAACGGTTGGTAATCCGGTGCACGTGAATATCAACACAGATACCGGGCTTACCGTGGCCAAGCGTCAGCACCAGATTGGCTGTCTTGCGCCCCACCCCCTTGAAGGTCAGCAACGTCTCCAAAACATCCGGTACTTGACCATTGTACTCATTCAGTAGACTGCGGCAGATTACCTGCAACTGAACTGCCTTGGTGCGGTAAAAACCTGCCGGATAGATCAGCGACGCAATCTCTTCGGAATTCAGCGCCGCCATTTCCTCAACCGTCGCTGCACGCTGGAACAGCCGGGCAGACGCAGCAGCTGTAACGCTATCCTTGGTGCGCAGTGAAATGATACACGAAACCAGGACATGGAATGGTGAACGGTACTCCTCGGCAATCACTGAAACCGAGGGCACCTGCCACTGTCGACAGTCTTCAGCCACAAGGGCAAGCACCTGATGGATCGACTCTTCTTGCATGGTCATAATAGTGCCGGACCGCTGGTATACTGACAATCAACAGACTTGTCTTTTGAGCGTTGCAGCGGCATGATGGTCATGAAAGGACTATCCATGATTGATCTTCATCTCCATTCAAGTTGTTCTGATGGTGTTCTGCCTCCAGCTGAGCTGATTGCAAAAGCCAAGCAGGCAGGACTCGCCAGTGTGGCGCTTTGCGACCACGACACCGTTGCCGGTGTCGAGACTGCCATGATCACCGGTGATCAAACCGGTGTAGACGTCATCCCCGGTGTTGAACTCTCAGTCTGTTACCAAACCTTTTCCGATGTGCACCTGCTAGGTTACTTCATTGATCTTGACAGTGCAGAGCTGCACGAACGGCTGGACACCTTCGCTCACCGCCGGTCAAATCGCAATCTTGAGATCATTGCAGCAGTAAACAGACTGCTGCTGCAGGAGGGACGCGACAGCCTGACAACGGAAGAGGTAACAATACATGCCGATGGCGTCATGGGACGGCCGCACATAGCCCGGGCCCTGCTACTGCGTGGCTATGCCGACAGCATGGAGGACGCCTTCAGCCGCTACCTGATCCCCTGTGACGTTCCCAAGGCCTACTGGCCCATGGAAGACGCACTGCAGACTATACGCCGGATTGGCGGTGTAGCGGTACTGGCTCACCCAACCAGCATCACCCGTGATCTGGAACTGCTGGGCAACCTGATAGAGAAACTGCAGGGATTAGGACTGGATGGTCTGGAGGTGTACAACAACCTGGCCACTGAAACGGAGATGCAGTTTCTCCAGAAAGTCGCCACCCGCCTCGACCTGCTGATTACCGGAGGCTCTGACTTCCATGGCATAGAAGAACAGGTTCAGATAGGCAAAGGGCGGGGAGGCATCCGCTTTGCTGATGCCCTGCTCCCGCCCTTGTTGAAATGTGCCGCCAGACGACGCTCAGAACAACTCAGCACTTATCCTTGTACACCCGGTAGTTGACCACGTGAAGTTCATCAACGACGGATTGAACTCCGTCAACCGATCCGGCTACCCTCAGGGCTGCTTCCTTCTCTTTTTCAGAGCCAATATAACCGGAGAGTGCCACCTGACCTTCATCAACCTCAATCCTGAATGGACGGTACTCAAGCTCATCTGAACGGAGCAATGCGGTTTCGATCTTCTTCACCAGAATGGTTTTCTCAATTTCATCACAAGACCACTTGTCCGCTTCCTTAAGCTGTGAATCTTTGACCGCAGCCACTACAATATCAACAATTGCCCCAGGAGTAAGGCGTGAGGTATTGAAGATCAGGTCATACCCCAGCGGATCATTCCAGTCGCGGTCAAAATAGAAATGGATGAACCCTCCCCGCTGATGATCACTACGACGAATCAACTCCTGCGCCAGATCAGGATCAATCCACTCCCGCTCCGAAAAACGTTCAACCCGCTGCTCAAAGTCCGCGATAAAACGCAGGCGCAGAACGTTACCGCAATTTTGCAGCAGGTCCTGGGCCCCGCGTCCATAGAGAATCGCGTTACCTTTTTTGGCCTGATCCAACAGTATCAATTCGATTGTATTGAGCGAAGCAGCACGCGCGCGATCCTCGACTGTATTGTAAGAAGGCGGCTTTTCATCAACAGACTGCAGTGTCTCCAGAGAAAGTCCGTATTCTGCGGCGCAAGAAGCAATTTTGGGGCCGTCAACCAAGGCATACTTGAGTTTTTTGGCCAGCTCTCTAGCAATGCCATAGGCACCGGTTCCCATCTCTCGGGATATTGTTATAATAGGCATCTGAAAACATTCCTCCGACTACTTCTTTAAGTGGTGTATACAGGCCGGAAAACTATCACGTTCCGGCTACAAGCACAATACAGCAATACGATGACTTATTCCTGAAGGTTTGAACATGCCCGACTATAGTCACTTTATGATACGCCTTGCCATCTTTTGCTGCCTGCACTCCCTACTGGCAGCACCACGCATCAAAACCTGCATCCTTACGCATATCCCGGTATTACTACCGTGGTATCGCCTGAGCTACAACCTGATCTCTCTGGTGCTGTTCGGCTGGGTCATGCTTGCCTGGCAGTCAACCAAGGTGTTGTTTGTGGCTCCGGGGCTCTGGAGCCTCCTGATGCATGGCCTGCAGATTGCCACGCTGGCGGCAGGATTCATCTGCCTGAAACATACCGGCCTGGGGGCATTCCTCGGAACTGACCGGTCTCAAAAAAACAACGATCTCCCCTTCATTACCACAGGCTGCTATCGGGTGGTACGACATCCGCTCTACCTGCTGGGTATCCTGTTCATGCTGCTCAATCCGGTCATCACCACCCGCTGGCTGACCCTTACCCTGCTCATCATCCCCTATCTGCTGTTCGGTGCCCTTCTTGAAGAACGTCGCATGGTGAATCAATGGGGCGACCGCTACCGACGCTACCAGGAGCAGGTGCCCTTTCTGCTGCCGTGCCTTCCGAGGCGTTAAGGACTGCAGTCCGCCAGCTCTTGCAGACTGAGCGTCAGCGTCAGATTGTACCGACGCGCCGCTGCTCCCTCGCCAATCACCAGCGGCACCTGTATGATGCTGTTTCCCGATAATCTGGCACAGGTACCACCGTCACCACCAGGTACCACCGCTGGCAGATCCGGGCAATGAACCTCATCAACCGGAGTTAACTGAGCAGACTGGAGACAGGGCGATTCAGATACAGGCTCAGCCTCAAATTCATCGCGCAGGCGTTGCAGGACATCCTGGGAGAGTTGGGCCAATGACGGCAAGACACCGGCGCCGGTGGCAACCTCGTAGCAGCCACGATGCTCTGCATCAAAACAGGCTGCCAATCCCCCTGCCTGCTGATGGTCCTCAGTGCCGCTCAGCCAGAAGCGCGGAACCTCTTCAAGCCGTTTGCCATACTCGGACAACATGGTCCTTAAGATACGCAGCGCCTCACCGGCTGACTCATGATCATCGCCGGTTACCAAGGCAATGCCGTCCACACCCTTGAGGGTCATTTTCCAGGTGCCGGGATGCGCGACGGGACCAGTCAGGGTGTACAGATGAAAACGGATGCGGTAACCGTTGAGACAGGAGCGCTCAAACGGCACATAATCGAAAAAAAGCAGCGAGTCCGCCCCGGCATCCATAGTCTTGAGTGGACCACAGAGGGAGGGCTTGATACGCTGGTGGATATACTTGAGCAGCACCCCCTTGCCGGAACCGGGAGGACCGTAATATACCAGTTTTGCATTGATCTCACGCTTGGCGTGATTGATAACTGCCATTCTGTAGGCACCCCACTTTGGTCAGGCCCGTTTTTTGTTCAGCAGCATCCGCTTTGCCTGCGTTGCAAGCACTGAAGAGATGTTACGGCTTTTTGCGTAGCCGGCCACATCTTTCTCATTCATGGTTCCCAAAAAACGCAAGGCACTGGCCATCGGCGTCTTGGGATTTTCTATCAGGGCCTTGCGTATCTGATAGTTCTTGACCCACTCCTTGTTAGAGCAGATCAACCGCATGATCTCATCATTCTGAACCCCTGACTTCAAGATTGTCAGCACCTCGGGTTCAGTAATCCGCGGGTTTTTCAAGACACCGCTGCTAACCAGCTTGTTGGCATCCTTGATCAGGATTTTACGCCACTCCTTATCACCGGTCAGCGCCATCTTGATCTTTTCACCAATCCCCATCACCTGAACAAGCTGATATTTGCTGAGAAACTCTTCGCTGTCCTCGTCCACCACAGCATCTTCATCATCTGATAACGGCAGCGGGTCTGAAGGATCTTCATTGATGGATGGTATCCCGGAAGGTTCAGCTGTTTCCACCTCTTGTTGTTGCGTCTGCAGTTCAGGTTCTGCTGCCCTGCAGAGGATCACAGTAGTTGCATCCGCAGTGGTCGGGTGGGCAAGCAGCAGTTCTCTGACGTAAGGACGGAAACCGCAGGCAAGGGCTATGGCATGCAATATGGCAGGATGCGGGTCAGCCCAGACAGTGAGACAATCAAACCGATTATCCGGAAGTTGCCGCAAGGTTTGTTCTGCTGCACTGCGAACTTCTGTCTCAGCATCTTTGCTGAGACAGAAGAGCAGCAACAGCAATTCCTGTGAATGAAGTTCTACCTTGCCCTGCGCAGCCTGCAAACGCTGCTGCAGCGGTACTTCCTTACGAACATGCACAGCTACCGCTGCAGGTATGGCAATCTGAACCGGATTAGACATGGAGAGTGCACACTACTCCAGCACCGGGGTGCCGATTGCGGCACCTTTCAGTTTTTTGATCGCCGCTTCAGCAGCCTTGCGGTCTGTAAAGGTTCCTGCGGTTAACTTGCGGGTTGCAAGCGGCACCTGCACCTTCCTGATACTCGCCTTGATATTGGCAGCGGCCAAACGCTGCTGCTCTGCCTCTGCACTGTTTGCCACAGCATATGAACCGGCAAACAGATCATAGAGTTCCCCGCGCTGCACCAGAAAACCACTACCGCCTATCTGCTTGACTTTAGCCAGCACCTGCAGTCCTTCAGCCCGAGACCCATACTCTCCGACATAGAGGCGATGCATAGCCACGGGGCGCTTGGGGCCCGATGTCATCACCGGACTCAAGCCGGCCTTTTTTACCCTGGCCATATCAGCTGCCAGGGTCTCTTCAACCACATAATAACCAACCACCACGGTCCAGGGTCCGGTTGATTTGGCAACGGCTTTGTGCTCCACAGGGGCCTGCTTGGCCGGCTGCATCGCAGCAGGTTTCTGTTCAGGCTTTGCAGCAGCCGGTTTGGTTTCAACCTTGGCAACAACTGGCTTATGCTGCTCCGCCTTAACCGGCTGCGTTGCAGGTTTAGCTGGTTCCACAGCTTTCTGTTGGGTCGGTGCCGGTTTGGCCGCTGCAGGCTTCGCTTCCTGCGGCTTGGTCGCCGGGGCTGCAGCTGGGCCGACCGCTGCCGGTTGTTGAGGTTTTCCGGGCGAGACTGCCGGAGGTGCTGCTGGCGTTGCAGGTGCAGCTGACGGTTTTGGGGATGCAGTTGCAACCGGTGGTGCGGCATCACGGGCCGGCAGCGGCTGTTTGACCACCTGCGGTGGAGGTGGAGGCGGTGGTGGCTGCTCTTGGGGACGGATCATGCCGGTAAAAAAGTAGACATAGCCAAATCCGCCCACTAATACCAGCAACAGTATCAGCAGACCGGTCTGTCGCCCTTTGTCTGCAGACTGGGGCTGGGAATCTTCATGGGTTGGCTCTTTGCCGAACTTGAACTCCATGGGAACACCTCCGTTACGGCAGAAACGGGGCAGCCTGCCGGCCTACCCCGTTTCCTGCCTTCATTGTGATTTAATCTTTCTTGGCAGCCTGAGCCTCAGCTATGACTTTTTGTGCCAGGTGAGTCGGCACCTCTTCATAGTGGGAAAACTCGGTACTGAACAGCCCCCGGTCGCTGGTCATCGACTTCAGATCATTGGAGTAGGCCAGCACCTCAGACATCGGCACCACCGCCTTGATGGTCTGCGAGTTGGCTTTGGGCTCTACACCGACCACCTTGCCACGACGAGAGTTCAGGTCCCCGATCACATCACCCATGTTCTCATCAGGAACGGTCACGTTCAACGTCACAATCGGCTCCAGCAGTACCGGCTTGCAGAGCTCCATCGCCTTCTTGAAGGCCAGAGAGCCTGCCACCTTGAAGGCCATTTCAGATGAATCGACCGTATGGAACGACCCGTCATAGAGTGCCACTTTAAAATCAACCACCGGGTAGCCGGCCAGAAATCCGTCGGCTGCCGCCTCCTGGATCCCTTTATCAACAGCCGGAATATACTGACGCGGGATCACGCCGCCCACGATCTTGTCATCAAAGATATAGCCCGCACCACGGCCGGTGGGAGACAGTTCAATCCAGCAGTCACCATACTGTCCCTTGCCGCCGGACTGCTTCTTGTATTTGCCCTGCACCTTGGCTGTGCCACGGATAGTCTCAAAATAAGGCACTTTGGGGGTTTTGAGCAGCACTTCCACATTGAACTTGCGCTTCATTTTTTCAACGATCACGTCAAGATGCACCTGTCCCAGCCCCGAGATAATAAACTCCTTGGTCTGGGCATCACGGTGAGATTCCAGGGTCGGCTCCTCCTCGATCATCCGGTGCAGGGCGTTGTGAATCTTGTCTTCATCTGCCTTGGTTTTGGGTTCGATGGCATAGGAAATCACCGGCAACAGCTGTTTGGCCGGCTCATACACAATCGGATGATTGGGGTCACACAGGGTATCGCCGGTGA
>CAZYMK010000087.1:0-2989 GCA_964648885.1 uncultured Geobacter sp.
TGTCTGCTTGCTGCACCTGTCTGGGCAGCCACTCCGCTGCTCACCGATGATGCCAATACCCTGGGTCAGGAAAAGGGCAATTTGAGGTATGTGGCAGAGTCGGATTTGACCACGATGTGAACGATGGCGTATCCACAAAAAACACGACATCGCAAGTTACCACTGCCCTTACCTACGGGGTGGCAGATCCGGTTGATCTGGTGCTTGAGTTTGCACGCACCTGGGGTACGTCTTCAACAGCCGGTGTTGATTCGTCGGAACCTGATGCAGCAGACCTGAAGATAAGCTCAAAAATCAAAGTATACGAAGCAGGAGGTTTCGCTTTTGCACTACGTCCCGATCTCGGTTACTCATATATGCCGGCCGGTAATTCAAAGGACTATGCTCCCTTCTGGGGAGGTGTGCTGATCGTTGGCAAGCAGTTTGAACCGGTCAGCTTTAACGTAAACCTTGGCTACCTTCACTACAGCTATCAGTCTGATGCTGATCGGGAAGGACTGCGGCCCGACATCTGGAGTGCTTCGCTTTCAGCCACGTGGCAGGTAACCACGGAGCTCCAGGTGGTAGCCGATATCGGCACAGGAACCAATCCGGACAAAACCACCGCTCAGATGCCGGCCTTCAGTTGCGCCGGCCTCATCTACAGCCTGACTGATTATCTTGATATCGCTGCAGGGGCAAAGTTCGGGCTTAACAAACCGGAAACTGATGTAACCCTGCAGAGCGCACTTGTTGTGAAGTTCTAAACAGAAAAGCGGCTTATGTCTTTGGCTGAAAATCTGGAAGACACACACCACTATAAAGCGCTTTAAGCGAAACATTTGTTAAAATGCCGCCTTGATTTTAATGATAACGCGGCATACCATGTATCTCGTATTACAAGTTCATTAATGCTCACAAACCACTCTCTACTCCGGAGGTGCTCCATGTCACTCTTCAGAAACCTCACCCTGTTTTGGAAGCTCTCGATTTTCGGCGGTTTGGTAAGCCTTATGCTGGTTGTTGCAGCGTTTGAGGTCTTTCGGGGCATACGGGCATCGGAAAACCGTGTTGACCTGTTTATTGAGAAATATCAGGCTATCGCTTTTATTGTGAGCGATATGCACACCCAGGGTATTCAGACCGAACAGGCACTGCGCAATATCATCCTGAACCCGACGGATGAAAAGGCGATGGCCAACTACAAAAAGGCAAATGAGGAGTTTCTGGAGTCCGGCAAACAGGCTGCAGCGTTGGCAAAAGAACTGAAAAAGTACGAGCAGGGCATTAATAAGCTTCCGGTGCTGTGGCAGGAACTGGTAGTGGTTAAGGATGCTATCATTGCCAAGGCACGTTCAGGACAGCAAACCGAGGCGATTGGCAGCCTGAACAGCCAGGGAACCCCCAAATGGCGTGTTATCAAGGCACAGATTATTGAGCTGCAAAAGGCCACTAAAAAAGATATGGCTGCCTTGCGCACAGAGATGGACCGGCAGAATGAGCGGACGATTATTGAGGCGATCGCAATCCTCGGTGGTGCTACGGTTTTGATCAATGTAGTGCTGCTAATTTTCTGGCGTCTGATGCAGAAATCAATGAACGAGATGGTGGAACGGCTTAAGGATATCGCTGCCGGTGAGGGGGATCTGACCAAGCGGCTGCCGGTTGAGGGCAAGGATGAGTTTGCCGAAGCAGCCAACTGGCTGAACCGGTTTATTGAAAAGCTTAACAGCACCTTGTCTTCAGTCTGCGGTACCACCCAGAATCTTGCTGCTGCCGTCTACCAGCTGAACAGCACTGCCGATCAGATGGCCACCAGCGCCGAAGAGGTGGCTGCCCAGGCCTCCAGCGTGGCCACGGCCAGTGAAGAGATGGCAGCCACCAGCAACGATATTGCCAGCAACTGTCATGCTGCTGCCGATAGTGCCCAGCTGGCCGCCAACACCACCCAGAAGGGGTTTGAGGTGGTCAAGTACACCATTGACGGCATTCGCCAGCGGGGCGAGCGTACACGGCAAAATGCCCAGATCGTCGCCTCGCTGGGTGAACGTTCGGATCAGATCGGCGCCATTGTGGCCACCATTGAAGATATTGCCGACCAGACCAACCTGCTGGCCCTGAACGCAGCGATTGAAGCAGCTCGGGCCGGTGAGATGGGACGCGGCTTTGCCGTGGTGGCCGATGAGGTGCGCGCACTGGCAGAACGCACTACCCGGGCCACCAAAGAGATCAGTGACATGATCCGGGCGATCCAGGCCGAGACCCGCCAGGCGATTGTCTCCATGGAAGAGGGGGTCAAGGGGACCGAGCGGGGAGCTGCTGAGGCAGGGCAGCTGGAACAGGCCCTGATTGAGATTCTGGAGCAGGTTAATGCCGTGACCATGCAGGTCAGTCAAATCGCCACCGCAGCTGAAGAGCAGACCGCCACCACCGGCGAGATAACCAGTAACATCCATAAGATATCCGATGTAGTCGAAGGCACGGCCAAGGGAGCTCAGGATACCTCCAACGCAGCCGGCAGCCTCTCGCGGCTGGGTGAAGAGCTGCGCCGCCTGATGTCGCAATTCAAGCTTTCCTGCTGACAGCTGGGTTGCTCTACTAGATGCAAAACCAGTTGCCTTCTGATACCGGACTTGGACGGCTGTTTCTGCAGATCTATCTGCCGACTGTTGTGGTGTTCCTGCTGCTTGCCGGTCTTTTTTTGTACTACAGCTGGTCCCAGAATATTGAAAAACTGTCACACGAAGAGCAGAACAGTCTGCTGATCGCCAGCCGCGAGCTGGAACGCTCGCTGCTGCGGCGGGCGGCAGAGCTCAAGACCATCCGGCAGCTCTCTTCAGTGGCAGAATTTCTGGAAGATCCTTCACGGCACAACCGTAACCGGGCCGCTGCCGATCTGGCCGCCTATCTGCGCAGCTCACGTATCTATGACCGGATTACGCTGTTTGACCGTAGTGGCCGGGAGTGGATCAAGGTCGTCCTGACGCCGCGAAACGCCGACATCGAACCG
>CAZYMK010000087.1:3089-11226 GCA_964648885.1 uncultured Geobacter sp.
TGGCCGGGAGTGGATCAAGGTCGTCCTGACGCCGCGAAACGCCGACATCGAACCGCATCAGGAGCTGCACAACCGCTCAGGCACTACCTATGTCCAGGAAGCATTCAATCTGTCTGGCGATCAGATCTATCTTTCCCCCTTCAACCTCGATCATGATGACAACGGCGCCGTGGAGGCGCCGTTCAAGCCGGTCATCCGGCTGGCCGCATCGGTACACGACCGTCACGGCGACCGGCGCGGCCTGCTGATGCTGCATTATCTGGGCAGCGACCTGCTGTCACGGATTGAGGTTACACCGCACCATACCAGCTCGCGACACTACCTGCTGAACAGCGACGGATTCTGGCTGGACTCACCGGACAGCACTGATACCTGGGGCTTTATGCTGAATCAGCCGGATCTGACCGTTGCCCGCCGCCACCCTGCGGCCTGGCAGCGGATCGCGGCGGCTGAGCAGGGATATTTCAGAGACAGGGACGGTCTCTGGAGCTTTGCCACAGCGCGTCCTCCGGCCCAGCCGGCTCACCGATCAGCGGCATCTGCCACCTGGAAGCTGGTCTCCCATGTTCCGCCGGCAACCCTGGATGCCGCGTTCCGGGAGCAGATCAAGCCGGTTGCTGCCGTGGTACTGCCGGGGGTGCTGCTGCTGGCAGGCGGTGCCTGGCAACTGGCGCGTACACGTCTGGCCCGTCGGCAGCTGGAGCTGGCTGCCCATGAGCAGCTGCACCAGTTAGACCTGCTGCTTAACTCAACGGCAGAGGGGATCTATGCCGTGGATCTGGAGGGAACCTGCACCCTGGCCAACCAGGCATGCGCCGATCTGCTGGGTTACAGCGATCCCTCGGAACTGCTGCAGCAACAGATGCATGACCTGATGCACCATACCAGACCCGACGGCAGCCCCTATCCTGCTGCGGACTGCAGGGCCCACCATGCTATCGTTCTCGGCACCTTGACCACGGTTGAGGATGAGCTGTTCTGGCGCAGGGACGGTACCCCCCTGCAGGTTTCCTACACTGCCCAGCCGATCAGGGATGGTGAAAGGATTGTCGGCATGGTCTGCGTCTTTCGGGACATTGCCGAACGGCTGAAGACTGAGCAGGAACGGTTGCAGTTGGCTACCATACTGGAAGAGAGCCTGAACGAAGTCTATCTGTTCAGCACCGACACCCTGCGTTTTACCTATGCCAACCGTGCTGCCCTGCAGAATCTGGGGTACCGTCTTGACGAGCTGTCGCAGCTATCCGCCTTTTCCATCAAACCTCAGATAAGCGAAACAACATTTCGCCACAAGCTGGAGCCACTCATAAACGGCAGCAGCCGGAAGCTTGAATTCCAGACCATTCATCAACGCAAGGACGGAAGCAGTTATCCGGTTGAGGTCCACCTGCAGCTGCTGCATGTCGACACACAGTTGCAGTACCTGGCAATCATCTTTGACATCAGTGAACGGCTGACTCTTGAAGAACAGCTGCGCCACGCCCAGAAGCTGGAGTCGATCGGTCAGCTGTCCAGCGGCATCGCCCATGACTTCAACAACATTCTGCAGATCATTTCCGGTAACACCCAGATGCTGCAGCTGCGCAATAACAGCACCGGAGCGGCACAGCCGGCACAGCTGCTGGATATCATGACCGCTGTGGAGCGTGGTACCCGGCTGACCGGCAGCATGCTCGCCTTTGCACGACGTCAGAGTATGTCCCTCAGGCAGGTAGAGCTGAATCATCTGCTGCAGGAGACCGAACAACTTGCATCACGGCTGCTTCAACAACAGCATCGTCTGGTGTTGTCATTGCACCCTGATCCGTTGCAGATTTCTGCCGACCCGACCCTGCTGCAGCAGGTGCTGTTCAATCTGGTGACCAATGCCCGTGATGCCATGCCGGATGGCGGCATCATCACGATCAGCACCGGCATCTGCGACTACAGCCGGGAAGACCGGCAGCAGAACGGTCTGGGGGAGCCGGGCCGGTACGCTCAGCTTAAGGTACGTGATACCGGGCAGGGGATCAGCGACGATATCCGCCGGCGTATCTTTGAACCGTTTTTCACCACCAAAGAGGTCGGCAGCGGCACCGGGCTCGGCCTTTCAATGATCTACGGCACCATCAAGCAGCACAACGGCTTTATCCTGCTTGAGACACAACCGGGGGCAGGCAGCTGCTTCACTGTGTTTTTGCCGCTTGCACCGGCAGTTGACGACTCCCTCTGACAAGGAGCAGCTACAGATGGCAGACATACTTCTGATTGACGATGACAACCTGGTTCGTACGACTCTTGCCAACTTTCTGGCCCATGACGGCCACACGGTTACCGAGGCCTGCAACGGGAAAGAAGGCAGGAAACTGCTTGAACGCAGACGCTTTGATCTTGTCCTTACCGATATCATCATGCCTGAACAGGACGGCCTTGAGCTGCTCATGTCACAGCTCATTCAGCCGGAAAAAACAAAGATCATCGCCATATCGGGGGGGTCTCCCGGTCTCTCGCAGCAGGAGCTGCTTAATTTGGCCCTTAAGCTGAAGGCCGCTGCGGTGTTGTCAAAACCGGTCAGCTACGAGCAGCTCTCGGCAACGGTAACCGGGGTGCTCAGCCGTTGATTGACATATGCAGCCGGCTCTGGTAGCTGATTGCCATCACATAACCGGCTCAATAAAGGGGGCGCATCATGTTTCGAATCCTTTCCAGCTGCAGCCTGCTGTTGCTTTGTGTGCTGGTATTCGCCTGCAGTTTCCGCGATCCGCTGAAGATCGGCTTTATCGGCGGTGTGTCCGGCCGGGTTGCCGATCTGGGAGTTGCCGGACGTAACGGCGTGATGCTGGCAATCGAGCAGCGCAATGCTGCCGGCGGGGTGGGCGGACGGCAGGTGGAACTGCTGGTGAAGGATGATGAGCAGAATCCGGAGGTTGCCCGAAAAGCAATGGCAGAGCTGCTTAAGCAGCGGGTTGAGCTGGTGATTGGTCCGATGACCAGCAACATCTCGTTGGCAATTCTGGAGCAGGTGAATGGATCAGCAACGGTCCTGCTTTCGCCGACAGTCACCACCACGGAGCTGACCGGCAAGGATGACAACTTCCTGCGGGTGGCCGGCGATACCCGGACCTATGCGGCCAAGGCTGCGCGGTATCAGGTGCAGAAGCTTGGCAATCGTACCGCTGCAGCAATCTATGATCAGTCGAATCGTGCCTATACCGAAAGCTGGCTTGCTGAATTCAAGCATGACTATGAGCAACATGGCGGCAAGCTGGTCAAGACACTCCCCTACCAGGCAGGCCCTGACACTTCGTTTCAAGCCCTGAGCGCAGAACTGCTCAAGAGTCGGCCACAGCTGCTGCTGATACTGGGAAATGCGGTCGATTCAGCCCTGATCTGTCAACACTTACGCAGGCTGGACAGCCGGACACCGATACTGATGTCCGAATGGGCCTCCACCGAACGGTTTATTGAGCTGGCCGGGGCCGCTGCCGAAGGAGTTCTGGTGTCTCAGTATATTGATCGCAACAACCAATCCGAGCGGTATCAAACCTTCCGCAAGCTGTATCGTGAACGCTTTGGCGCTCAGGAGCCGGGCTTTGCAGGTCTCGCCGGCTACGACGCCGCCCTGGCAGCCCTGGAGACCTATGCAGCCAGGAAACCCGGCGAGACCATCAAACAGGCTTTGATCAGAATCGGCAGATTTCAGGGGGGGCAGCAGGAATACACCATTGATCGCTTTGGTGATGCCGACCGTGCCACCTATACGACGATCGTTCGTAACGGACGATTTCTGACCCTTGAGTGATCCGACGATGCCGGCGTACCCCCTGCGACGCATACTGATCCGTTTTGCTGCACTGGTTGCCCTGCTGCCGCTGGGGGTTACGGTACTGCTTGGCAGTCTGTGGCTGTTGCCCCAGGCACAGCATGAAATCAGAGCCTATCATCGGCAGTTGGCCGTTTCTATTGCCGGACAGGTTGATTCCTACCTGCGAACATCCAGGGCCAGTGCGGCTTCAGTGGCGGCACTGGCAATGCAGGGCACCGGCCGACCGAGCCTGCAGCAGCTTCAGCAGGTTATAGATGCCAACCTGCATCTGCTCAAACACCTGAAGGCGATCTATCTGGTGAATCAGCAGGGACGAATCGTGGCAGTGGGGCTTGCCGGGCAGGAGACCTCCCGTTGCAACGACCTGGTGGGGCTGGACCTCTCCCGGAACGAGCTGTTGCAGCAGGTTCGCCGCAGCGGTACCGAACAGTGGTCCGATACCTTTCTCTCTGTGGTGGGAGGCGGTCTTTCAGTGGCCCTTGCAGTGCCTGCAGGACGTGAGACCGTGATTGCAGAGTTTGAGCTTTCCAATCTGAGCGCCCACCTGCAGGAGGCGACCCAGGCGAGTGATCAGGTTATTATGGTGATCGACCGGCACGGTCAGGTTATTGCAGATCAAAAAGGAACCTGGACCGCCCAGCAGATGAACCTGAGTAACATCCCGCTGATACGTGATCGGTATCTGTCGGCGCACGGAGCATCAGGATCGTTCGTTTTGGATGGTGTCACCATGGTGGGAAGCCTGCACCGGATCAGCACTGTTGAATGGTGGGTTCTGGTGGCCCGCCCCCAGCATGCAGCGTATCGGCAGCTCTGGACTGCAGCGGGTATATTGGCTGCGGGTCTGGGCGTAACCACCCTGGCGGCTTTCGGGGTTGTGATTGCCGTGGCACGCCGCATGTCTATCCGTTTTGAATCATTGGCAGAACATGCACGTCAAATAGCAGTACACGAATTACCGGCAGCCTGGCCCACCTCGAACGTTGCCGAATTCAACGCATTGGCCGGCAGCCTGCAACAGATGTCAGAGCATCTACACGAACGTGCCCGGCTGCTGGAGGATGAGATCGCCGAGCGCCAACTGGCAGAACAGTTGCTCCAGGTCAAGCATCTCCAGCTGGAGGCGCTGAACCTGACGCTGGAGCAGCGGGTGCAGGAAGAGCTGAACAAAAACCGCGAAAAAGACCTGCTGATGATCCAGCAGGGTCGGCTGGCTGCCATGGGCGAGATGATGTCCAACATCGCCCATCAGTGGCGTCAGCCGCTGAACGACCTGGGTATCATGATCCAGATGCTGCGGGTGGACTACGACGACGGCCTGCTGGACCAGGAACAGCTTGACCGCTCCATCTCCGACTGCATGAAAGTTATCCAGCATATGTCCCAGACTATCGATACCTTCCGGGACTTCTTTAAAAAGGACCGTTCCGTTCAGACGTTTAATGTTGCTGATGCCATCACCGCAATGGCCGCTATGCTGCGGGCATCTCTGCAGGCCGCTGGTATCCGGCAGCAGCTTGACCTTGAGCCGGACTGTTTTCTGGTGGGCCTGCCCAATGATTTTACCCAGGCGCTCCTTAATCTCTGCAATAACGCCCGTGATATCCTGATAGCGCGTGCCGTTGCCGAACCGGTCATTGTTATCTCCAGCCGCAGCAACGGCGCAGCGCTGGAGATCACGGTGGAAGACAACGGCGGCGGTGTTCCGCCGGAAATTCTGGACAGGGTTTTTGAACCCTACTTTACCACCAGACACAAAGCCCAGGGGACCGGACTGGGGCTCTATATCGTCAAGAAGATCATCGAAGAAAGCTTTCACGGCAGCATAACGGTTCAAAACAGCCTGTCTGGCGCGTGTTTCACCATTACTGTGCCGCTGCAATAATGCTCATGTCAGCATTGAACCCGGCGTGTCCAGTGCTCTGCAGCACGGATTGTTTGAAAAGCAGGTTGTGAGGCCATTGACAAGACCAAAGGCCTCACAACCTGCTTCGTCGCTACATCACCAGCCCGTCCTTCAGCCGGATGGTGCGCTGTGCGTAATGGCCGTTGTCCGGATTGTGGGTAACCATCACAATGGTCTGGCTGCTCTGGTGCAGCTCGGCAAACAGCCCCATGACCTGGTCGCTGGTCGCGCTGTCCAGGTTGCCGGTGGGCTCATCGGCAAACAGGATCGCCGGGCGGTTCACCACGGCCCGGGCAATGGCCACCCGTTCCTGCTCGCCGCCGGACAGCCGGCCGGGCAGCCGCGATTCCTTGCCGCTCAGCCCCACGCGTGCCATCGCCTCAATAGCCATGCCGTGCTTCTCTGCTGCAGCCAGCTTCAGCGGCGCCAGCGGCAGCATCACATTTTCAAGAGCGGTCAGGTACGGCACCAGGTGGAAGGACTGAAACACAAAGCCAAAGGTGCGTGCCCTGAAATCAGCCAGACCGTTGTCAGTCAGTTCATACAGCTGCGTGCCGTCCACCTCCACCGTGCCGTCGCTGGGACGGCACATCCCCCCCAGGATAGTCAGCAGGGTGCTTTTGCCTGAGCCGGACTGTCCCATAATGCAAACGAATTCACCGGTCTGCACCACCAGATCAACACCACGTAGGGCCGCCACCTGTCCCTCACCGCAGGGGTAATTTTTGATCAGTTTCGTTGTTGTAATCATTACAAACTCCTTAAGGCATCGGCCGGATCCATTTTCCCGGCCTTACGTGCCGGATAGACCGCCGCCAGCAGGCTGACCAGTGCTACCGACAGTACCGCCGGCAGTGCCACCTGCCACTGCACCAGCAGCTGCGGATTGTCGGATTGCGCCATCATCGGCAGTGCCGCTGCCGCTGCAGCCAATCCCAGCAGGTACCCGATCAGACCCGACAGAAGCCCTACCAGACCGGCCTCCAGCAGGATGATCCCCATCACATGACCGGTACGATAGCCGATGGCTCGAAAGATGCCGATCTCAACCTTGCGCTCATTCACATTACCCATCATGGTAATAAAGACCAGCACCAGGCTGATCATGGCAATGACTCCGGCCATACCCAATGAAAAACGCTTGAGCTGGTCAATGGTCTGCAGCCTGCCTTCCACCACCTGCTTGATGGCGCTCACCTTGGCGTCTGGCAGCACCCTGCTGATCTGTCCGGCCATGTCGGTAATCGGGCAGCCGCCGCAGAGCGCGGCAACTTCAATCAGGGTAATCCTGTCCTGCTTGCCGGTAATGGCCTGGGCTGCAGCCAACGGCACAAACAACAGGCTGTCATCCTGCGAGCCGGTCTCATCCAGCACCGCCGTTATATTGAATGAACGGCCGCCAACCTCCAGACGCTCCCCGGTTTTTACTCCCAACACCTTGGCCGCAGCACTGCCCAGCAGGGCATCATCTGCAGCAGCCGGTTCGCTTCCGTTCAGGCGCCACCAGCGTTTCAACCGCAGTTCAGCCTCAAAATCAACCCCCACCAGTAACAGATCACGGCCTTTCACCTGAACGGCCCCCAGCACCTTGGGAGCCACCACCGCGACATTCTCATGGTTTTTGATGGTCTTGATCCGGGGCAATACCGACGGATCCAGCTCTTTCTGGTCAAAAGAGACCCGACCCAGGCTGATGCCGCCGTAAGAAAGGGCCAGATCATTGCTCTTGGGGGTAATCAGGATATTGGCCCCAAACTGATCCATGGTCTGCTCAATATCGGCAGTCATGGAGTTGGCCAGGGTTACCAGCGCCACCACTGCGGCCAGTCCCACTGCCAGGGCCACGGTCAGAAAGAACATTCGGGCCGGACGGCGCTGCAGGTTCTTCAGTGCGATATGATGTGGTTTCATGGGAAAAACCTGGCTCCTTTCCGCAGTTCATCAACCGCAACAACCAGCATGGTGCCCTCAAGACGTGAGGGCAGGTAATGGGGATTGCAGCCCCCTACCGATGCAGGGCCGATACGATCAACCGGAAAAGCCATGTTGCAGTTGCGGCAGACCATGACAGTTCCTTTCTGTTCATACCCCTTGCGTTGACGGTAGCAGGCATCGCAGGCATCCAGCGCCGTACGGATCATGCCGTCGCTGCCCCGCACTGCAAAGAAACGGATTTCCCGCCCATCCAGCTGAACCCGGTAATGGGCTGCCTTCTGAGGCTTGAGCGACGCAACCGGAATCCTGATCAGGTTACCTTCCGGTTGCAGTTTTTTGTGGGAGCTGAAGCCGAAACCGGACAAAACCACGGCACACAGCATCAGCAGTAGCAGTGTGTACGCCATGGCCTGTCCAGCTCCCCCACCCCGGCCCTCCCCCTCCCGGGGAGGGAGCGACTGACCGCGGACGGTTTGGCATACGTGCATGGT
>CAZYMK010000088.1:0-11059 GCA_964648885.1 uncultured Geobacter sp.
CTATCGAAGCAGCCCGGGCCGGTGAGCACGGTAAAGGGTTTGCCGTGGTGGCCTCTGAAGTCCGCAAACTGGCTGAGCGCAGCCAGACCGCAGCTGGTGAGATCTCCGAACTGTCCGGCCGCAGTGTACAGGTAGCCGAGTCAGCCGGTCAGATGCTGACCGCCATCCTGCCTGATATCCAGCGCACCGCCGAACTGGTGCAGGAGATCAGCGCCTCCAGCAAAGAGCAGGATGCCGGTGCTGATCAGGTTAACCGCGCCATTCAGCAACTGGATCAGGTTATCCAGCAAAACGCCTCTGCAGCCGAAGAGATGGCCTCCACCACTGAAGAGCTGGCAGGACAGGCAGAACAGCTCAAGAGCACCATTGCCTTCTTCACCATTGACACTCACAGCGCCCAGCGTGCCCTGCCCCACCGACCGGCAGCACATGCAGCTCCGCAGCATCGCACCATGGTGTCCCATACCGCAGCTCCCAGACCGGCGGCAAAAGCGGGTGGCGTGCATATAGACCTGGGCGGCGGCAAAAAAGACCATCTGGATGATGAGTTTGAAAAATTCTAGAGAGGCAGGGGCAAGGGTCAAGGGTCAGGGGTCATGGAAGTCAAAACTTTTTTCTTGACCCTTGCCCCCTGACCCTTGACCCTGAATTTCCATGCAAGGTTTCCGACAGCTCGCGGTATGGCAGAAAAGCTACGCACTGACGCTGAGTGTTTATAAGCATACGCGGAGTTTTCCTTCTGAAGAACGTTACGGATTAACCTCCCAACTGCGTCGCTCTGTTTTGTCAGTACCGGCAAATATTGCTGAGGGGTATGAACGAAATCACAGAAAAGAGTATCTTCAGTTTTTGCACATAGCCAAGGGGTCATTAGGCGAAACAGAAACATATCTGCTACTGGCTCTTGATCTTGCTTATTTATCAGGTGAAACATACACATTACTTGAGGCACAACGGGCAGAGGTTGGACGCATTCTGCGAGGGCTCATAAATTCATTGACTGAAAAATCTTGACCCTTGACCCCTGCCCCTTGACCCTTCTTTTGGAGGTTTTATGTCCGTCTCGACCATAACCGAAACCGTCCAATACCTGACCTTCAAGCTGGCAGATGAGATCTTTGCCCTTGATGTGGCCAAGGTACGGGAAATACTTGAATATACCAGTATAACCAAAGTACCCCAGACCCCTGAGTTCATGCGGGGGGTGATCAACCTGCGAGGCAGCGTGGTGCCGGTGATCGACATGCGGCTGAAGTTCGGCATGACCACCACCGAGCAGACCATCAACACCTGCATTATTGTGGTAGAGGTGACCCTTGATGGCGACACCACCGTGCTGGGTGCCCTGGCCGACTCAGTGCAGGAGGTGGTGGAGATGGAACCGGAGCTGATCGAGCCGGCCCCCCATATCGGTACCCGCCTCAAAACTGATTTTATCAAGGGGATGGGCAAGCATGAGGATCAGTTTGTGATGATCCTGGATATTGACAAGGTCTTCACCGAATCTGAAATGGCGGCAGTGCAGGATGCCGGCGGTGGCAACGACTAGTGGCCGGGACCGTGCTGCTGATAGACGATTCCACCACCCAACTGCTGAATTCACGTTTTACCCTGCAGCGGGGAGGCTACACGGTGGAAACCGTCTCCGACCCGCTGCAGGCCATTGAACGGATCTTTGTGGTGCAGCCTGATCTGATCATCACCGACATCAACATGCCGGGCAAAGACGGCATTACACTGGTGCGGGAGATCAGAAAGATGCCCCAGTGCAGAACCACGCCGGTGCTGGTGATGAGTACTGATTCGCAGAAGCAGCAGTTTGACCAGGCCCGTGAGGCCGGTGCCACCGGCTGGCTGATGAAACCGGTACGGCAGGATGACCTGCTGCAGACCGTTGCCAGGCTATTGCAGACCGAAGGGAAGACACCATGAGACATGCCGGGCAGTCAGCCCCGATCACCAGCATGAACATGCGTGAGTTTGAGCGATTCAGCGCCCTGATCTACGAAGAGGCGGGGATCAAGATGCCGCCGGCCAAGAAGACCATGCTGGAGGCACGCCTGCAGAAGCGGATCAAGATATTGGGGCTGCGCAGCTTTCAGGAATACGCCGAATTCATCTTCTCGCCGCAGGGCAGAGATCAGGAAATGATCCACCTGATCGATGTGGTCACCACCAACAAAACCGATTTCTTCCGTGAGCCGTTTCACTTTGATTTTCTGGTGCGGGAGGTCCTGCCTGAGCTACGGCGAACCCGTGGCGTGGGCGAGACCTCAAACCAGCCGTTCAAAATCTGGTCGGCTGGCTGTTCTACGGGCGAAGAACCGTACACCATGTCAATGGTGCTGGCGGAGTATGCGGCAGCCAACCCCGGCTTCCGCTTCAGCATACTGGCTTCCGACATCTGTACCCAGGTGATCCAGAAGGCAGCCACAGCGGTCTACACTGAAGACCGCACCGACACCATCCCCCTTGCCATAAAAAAGAAGTACCTGCTGCGCAGCAAAGACCGCACCAAATCACTGGTGCGGATCGCCCCGGAACTGCGCAACTGCATCACCTTCAAGCGGGTCAACTTCATGGATGACCATTTCGGCATCAACGATAAGATGGATGTGATCTTCTGCCGCAACGTAGTGATCTATTTTGACAAGGAAACCCAGGCCCGGCTGATGCACAAATTTCACCGACAGCTTGCCAGCGGCGGCTACCTGTTTATCGGACACTCAGAGACCTTGAACGGTCTGGGTGTGCCGTTTAGTCAGGTGGCTAACACGGTGTATAGAAAGGAATAGGCTCAAGGGTCAGGGGTCAAGGGTCAAAGAAAGCCGGTTTTTCTTGACCCTTGCCCCCTGCCCCTTGACCCTTGTTTTACCATGCCCAAGATAAAAGTACTGATAGTTGACGATTCTGCCCTGGTGCGCCAGACCCTGGCTGATATCATCTCCAGCGACCCCGATCTGCAGGTGATCGGCATGGCGCAGGACCCGGTGGTGGCGGTGCAGAAGATCTCGGAGCAAGCACCGGATGTAATCACCCTGGATGTGGAGATGCCCCGCATGGACGGCATCACCTTTCTGCAGAAGATCATGGCGCAGCATCCGATACCGGTGGTGATGTGCTCAAGCCTGACAGAAAGAGGCAGTGAGACCGCCCTGCGGGCAATGGAGTTCGGCGCGGTTGATATCATCACCAAACCGAAGATGGGCACCAAACAGTTTATTGAAGAGTCCCGCATCAGGATCTGTGACAGCATCAAGGCTGCGGCCGCCTCACGGGTCAGACCGATACGGGCCGTCAGGGAAGTGAGCCCCAAATACAGCGCCGATGTGATCATGGAGGCTCCCAACGCGGGTGCCATGGTGCAGACCACAGAAAAGATCGTGGCGGTGGGGGCATCCACCGGCGGCACTGAGGCGCTTTCGGCCTTTCTGCAGATGCTGCCGGAAGACTCCCCCGGCATTGTGATTGTCCAGCATATGCCGGAACACTTTACCGCCGCCTTTGCCAAGCGACTGAACAGCATCTGCCGGGTATCGGTCAAAGAGGGCGAGAACAACGATTCTGTGGTGCGGGGCCATGTGCTGATCGCGCCGGGTAACAAGCACATGCTGCTGAAGCGGAGCGGCGCCCGTTATTATGTGGAGGTTAAAGACGGCCCGCTGGTGTCGCGTCACCGCCCTTCGGTGGATGTGCTGTTCCGCTCGACTGCCCGTTATGCCGGCAAGAACGCGGTCGGGGTTATCATGACCGGTATGGGTGATGATGGCGCCCACGGCATGAAAGAGATGCACGATGCCGGGGCCAGAACCATTGCCCAGGATGAAGCCACCTGTGTGGTGTTCGGTATGCCGGGCGAGGCGATCAAGCTGGGGGGGGTCGACAAGGTACTACCGCTTGAGAAAATAGCCGCCGAGGTGCTGCGACTCTGCGCCAGTTGATCCCAGTGCCCCGTACTGTCCCTGCCTATGAAGGACCACACACCGGATACCGCTTTGCACCGGCTGCCTAAAAAGCTGCAGCAGCCGG
This sequence comes from uncultured Geobacter sp., assembly GCA_964648885.1. GTDB lineage: Bacteria > Desulfobacterota > Desulfuromonadia > Geobacterales > Pseudopelobacteraceae > Trichlorobacter. Next base: position 4,030 of record CAZYMK010000088.1, read on the forward strand.
AACGCCAGAAGCTGCAGAGCCAGTGGGATCATCTGCAGGAGCTGATCGAGACCCGCACCCGCCAGCTGCAGGCCACTGAACAGGCCCTGCAGCAGTCACGCAACTTTCTGGACAAGATCATCAACTCACTGGCTGATCCCCTGTTTGTCAAAGATGCCTCATGTGCCTACATCCTGGCCAATGATGCTGCCTGCGCCCTGGCCGGCCGCAGTCGCGAGCAGATTATCGGCTGCAGCGATGAGCTGTTCTTTCCCCCGGAAACCGCTGCCTACATCCGTGCCAGGGATGAGCAGATCCTGCAGCAAGGGGGCGAGGTGCGCTATGAACTGCCACTTCAGGCTGCCGACGGCAGCAATTGTACCCTGCAGGTCAGCAAGACCCTGTACATTAATCAGCAAGGCGGAGCGTTCATTGTCGGCATTATTCGCGACATCACCGAACATATTGTGGCTGAGCAGCAGAAAAGCAGCTACGCCCGACACCTGAACAGCGCGATCGAGCAGGAGCGCAGCCGACTTTCCCGCGAGCTGCATGACGGCCTGGGACACGCCCTGACCGAACAGTCGTTTCTGCTGAAGCAGCTGCAGCGCAGTCTGCCAAAAAACAGGGAAACCGGGCGGGAGATCTATGAGCAGCTGCAGCAGGGCACCCAGCGCATGGTGCAGTCGGTGCAACGGCTCTGCAGCAACCTGCGCCCTTCCCTGCTGGACGATCTGGGTCTGGAGGCAGCAGTAGAGTGGCTGCTTGAAGATATGCACCGGACCTGCGGCATTGCCACGGCTCTTTCCTGGTACGGACCGTTTTCACCGGAGCTGGAGCAGCACAGCACCGAACTGTTCCGGATCGTACAGGAATCGCTCAACAACATCATGAAACACAGCAAGGCCGACCAGGCAGCGATACTGTTTTACCGGACCGGCAGCACCACGGTAATGGAGATCAGCGACAACGGTTGCGGCTTTGAGGTCAATGCCGCAGCGTCCGGCCGCTCCTTCGGCATTATCGGCATGCAGGAACGTGCCGCCCTGCTGGGGGGCAGCCTGCAGGTTTGCAGCAGCCCGCGCCAGGGTACCACTGTGCGGCTGCTGATTCAGCATCAGACCGGAGAGGAAAGCCATGCGCGTTCTGATCGTTGATGATCACTCGTTTGTCCGCAAGGGGTTGCTGCATGTGCTGCAGCATGAGTCAGGTGAGACCGTGGAGTCTGATGAGGCAGCCTCCTTTGAAGATGCTGTTATCCAGCTGCAGACCGGGCAGCAGTATGATCTGGTGCTGCTGGATATTTCGCTGGGTGGGTGCAGCGGCCTGGAGCTGCTACAGTTCATCACCCGGCAGTATCCCGATCTGCCGGTGCTGATGATCAGCATGCACCCGGAAGAGCAGTATGCCTTGCGCTGCATCAAGATGGGGGCAGCCGGGTATCTCTCAAAACTGTCGGCCCCGGATGAGCTGATCAATGCCGTGCAGCAGATCAAGACCCACGGTGCCTACATCAGCCCCGGCATTGCCCGGATCATGACCACCGAACTTGGCAGCAAACGCCGGACAGAGGCGGTCTCACCCCATGATCTGCTCACCAACCGCGAGATGGAGGTGGCTGCCATGATCGCCTCGGGCAAGCCGATGCGCCAGATTGCCGAAGACCTGCATTTAAGCATCAAGACCGTTAATACCCACCGCACCCGTCTGCTGAAAAAGCTGCAGCTGGCCAATAATGCAGAGCTGGCCGCCTACTTTATTCGCAACCGGCTTCTGCAGTAGCTGCCTCTCCCCCCTCACCCCCCTCCCTACCTCCCCCCGCTGGGGGGAGGAGTTAGGATTAAGGGGAGCTGTGACGTTTTGCCTCCCGCTCCCAACGGGGGGGAGGAGTAAAGGCCTGCTCCCTACCCAGAAGGAGTGACGGTTTGCCTCCCTCACCCAGCGGGGGAGGGCCGGGGAGGGGGTGAGAGAAGCATGTTCACCACCAGCCAGTTACCCGCTTCCCTGACGTTACCTACAAAAAAGTCTTACACCTTTATCAGACTGAATCTTACAGTAAAAAAAGAATTTAGCCCTGTTGTAAAGGGATTAAAAGCTGCTAAAATCCTGAATCGCTCAAAGACAGACACAAAGCATTTATCGTTCTTCGTTTGCTCGACCCAGGTACCCTTGACCACCATGCACCAGCCGACCACCCTGGATAACGGAGAAACCCTCTCCCTTTTTACTGCCTACCTGCTGGCCGGTGATCGGCAGGGCTGCCGCACCATGACCGAAGAGCTGCTCAAAAACGGCATGCCGGTGCCCACCCTCTACCAGGAGCTGTTCCAGCACGCCCTGTACCGGGTTGGCGAGCTGTGGGAACAGAACAAGATCTCGGTGGCTCGCGAGCATATTGCCACCGCTATTGTTGAATCACTGCTGTCGCTTACCTATCCGCTGATCTGCAATGCCGACCCCACCGGCAAGCGGGTGGTGGTGGCCTGCACCCCCACCGAGCTTCACCAGCTGGGAGCCCGTATGGTGGCTGATATCCTGGAGATGAACGGCTGGGACAGCCGCTTTCTGGGGAACACCGTCAACACCACCGGGCTGATCCATTCGTTGCAGGAACTGCACCCGCACCTGCTCTGCCTCTCCCTTTCCACCCAGATGGCCTTCAGCGACCTGCTGGCCACCATCCGTCAGGTGCGGGGCACGTTCCCTGATCTGCCGATCGCCGTGGGGGGACAGGCCTTTCGCTGGGGCGGGACCGAGCAGCTGGAAGCGTTTTGCAACGTCCACTACGTCTCTTCCCTCAGCCGTCTTGAGGAGCTGATCAAGTTATGAGTACCTATCAGCAGATGCGTTCTCTGGTGCTTAACAACTACCTGCAGTTGCGGGCGCCGGTGCTGCTGCTTGATCTGGATGAGCAGGGGATTGTGCGGGAAGCCAACCAGTGTGCCCGCAGGCTGCTGGGAGAAGGCTGCATTGGTACCACCATCACCCTGCTGGTGGTTGATTTCAGTAACCGTTTTGATCATGCAGGCCTGCGTACCATGCGGCCCAACACCATGCTCAGTTTTCGCGGGTCCGGCAATGCGCCGATCAGCCTGCGGGTCTCATTTCTGCCGATCGGTTCCGGCGGACTGCTGGTGGGTGAACATGATTACCATGAGACCGAAGAGCTGCATAATACCCTGCTGAAACTGAACAGCGAACTGAGCGTCATCTCCCGCGAGCTGCAGAAAAAGACGGCCCAACTGGAGCGGGCCAATGAACTGAAAAACCAGTTTATGGGGATGGCGGCCCATGACCTGCGCAGTCCCCTGGCCGGTATCTATTCCTACATTGATCTTTTGATCTACGACCTGCAGCCGCAAAAGGATTCAGGTCTTGGCCAGTCACTGGAAGAGATCCACCGCGAAGTGGACTACATGCTGAACCTGGTCACCAACCTGCTGGATTACAGCGTGATCGAACAGGGACATCTTGATCTGGCGCTGCAGGAGGTGGAACTGCGCCAGTTGCTGCAGCAGGTGGTGCAGTTAAACGGCCTGTTGGCAAAGAAGCGGCAGGTGCGGGTAACCCTGCAGATTGATTATGACCCCGGCTCCGTCAGCCTGGATCTGAACCGGATCAGGCAGGTGCTGAACAACCTGCTGAGCAATGCCGTCAAATACACGCCGCAGGAGGGTGCGGTCACCCTTACCCTGGGGCTACTGGGGCACGAGCTGCTGTTTCAAGTGCGGGACCAGGGGCAAGGAGTGCCGGAAAGTGAACAGGGGCGGTTATTCACCCCCTTTGGGAAAACCAGTACCAAGTCCCTGTCCGGCGACAAGAGCACCGGTCTGGGGCTCTCCATCTGCAAGAAGATTGTGGAGGCCCACGGCGGCAGGATCTGGCACCACAATCTGCCCGAAGGCGGGGCCTGTTTCAGCTTTACCCTGCCCACAGGAGGCACCGGTGACCAAACAGCAGCTGCTTGATCAGGCAACAGCCCTGCCCACTGTCTCTGCAGCTGCTGCACAAGAGTATGCTGAAAAACAGCCCGGTCTGGCCAAGGCGGTCAGCCGTTTTCTACTGCAGCGTCCTGATCTGGAACAGCTGATCGGCAGGGGCAACCAGACCCTGATGGAAGACAACCACAAAAACCACGGCAGGTTTATTGCCTCGCTGCTGCAGGCCTTCAGCCCGGAGATCCTGGTGGAGAGCATCCTCTGGGTCTTTAGCGCCTACCGCAACCAGGGTTTTCAACCGGACTACTGGCCGGTACAGCTGCATGCCTGGCTGCACCTGCTGCCCCAGCATCTGAGCGCTGAAACCACCGGCGAGATAGCACCGCTGTACCGCTACATGCTGGTGCATCAGCCGGACTTTGCCGATCTGAGCGATCCGGCAGACACCACCACAGGAGCAGACCATGCCTGATTCATTGACCCCTACCTTTCCGATTGTTGCCATTGGCGCCTCTGCCGGGGGACTCTACGCACTTGAGCAGTTCTTTGATGCCATGCCGCCTGACAGCGGTATGGCCTTTGTGGTGATCCAGCACCTCTCCCCTGATTTCAAGAGCCTGATGGATGACATCCTGGCCCGTCGAACCCAGATGCCGATCAAACGGGTAGAGAGCGGCATGGCCGTTGAGCCGAACACCGTCTACCTGATTCCGCCCAAGTGCCAGATGACCATTGCCGGCGGCCTGCTCTACCTGCGTGACAAGGCCCCCCAGCCTTTTTTTGAGCTGCCGATCGATATTTTTCTGCACTCCCTGGCCAACGAAGCCGGCGAGCGGGCCGTGGCCATCATCCTCTCCGGTACCGGCTCAGACGGTTCCCGTGGTGCCCAGGCGGTCCACGACAAAGGCGGCCTGGTACTGGTGCAATCACCGGATACGGCCCAGTTTGACGGCATGCCCCGCTCGGCCCTGGCCACCGGCAAGGTCGATCTTGAGCTGCCCCCCCAGCAGATGCCGACGGTATTGCTTGAATTTGCCAAATCACCGTCCGGCGTCCGCAACCGGCCTACGGTCTATACCGGTTCAGAAGATGACACCAGTGATTATAACGAGATTTTCAGCACCCTGCGCCGCAGTTTCGGCCTTGATTTCAGTAAATACAAATCAGCCACAGTAGGACGCCGGATCAGCCGCCGGATCGAGATGCGCCAGATGCCTTCGGTGGCCGATTACACCGTGCTGCTTTCGGGCGACGCCGTTGAGCAGGATCAGCTTTACCATGACCTGCTGATCGGTGTGACCGAGTTTTTCCGCGATCCGGAGATGTACAAGGTGCTGGAGGAACAGGTACTGGATCTGCTGCTGGCCGATCTTGATCCCCATGAAGAGGTCCGGATCTGGTCTGCCGGCTGTGCCACCGGTGAAGAGCCGTACTCCCTGGCGATCCTGCTAAAGGAAAAGGCCGAGCAGCTGAAGCTGCCCAACCGGATCACCATCTTTGCCACCGATGTACACCGCAACTCGCTTGAGTTCGCCTCCAACGGCCAGTACGATCTGCAGCGTCTGGGCAACCTCTCGGCCGAGCGAATCCAGCGCCACTTCAAACAGGAATCCAGCGGCCTGTACCGGGTATCGCCCGATCTGCGCAAGATGGTGGTGTTTGCCCCCCACAACCTGACCAGTGATCCCCCCTTTACCAAGATTGATCTGGTCTGCTGCCGCAACCTGCTGATCTACCTGCTGTCGGAGGAGCAGGAGCGGGCCATCTCGCTGTTCCACTACGGCCTGAAACTGGAAGGGGTGCTGTTTCTGGGCAGCAGCGAAGGCCTGGGGATCTACACCTCAGAGTTTGAGACCATTGACAACCATGCCAAGCTGTACCGCAAGAAGCGTGACCTGCGGCTGGCCCTCGATTTTGGCAGCACCCGCCAGCTGCGGGCAGGTACCAGTCTGCCGCTGGTGCAGCCCGGCTCCACCAAAACCGTCAGCATGAACCGCCAGGTACTGCATGATTACGACCAGATCCTGCTGCGCAATCTGCCGCCGGGGGTGCTGATTAATGAAGAACGCCATATCCTGCACTATTTTGGTGATATCTCCCCCTACCTGCGTCCCAAGATCGGCCGGGTGGATCAGGATGCCCTGCAGATGGTGGATGATGCCCTGCATATTGCGGTCAGCACCGCCCTGCAGCGAGCAGCCAAACAGCGTGAAACCATCCAGACCAGTAATATCCGGGTACTGCTGGGCGGAGTAGAAAGCCTGCTGGACCTGGTAGTTGACCCGATCTTTGATGAGAAGAGCCGCAGCCTGCACTACCATATCCAGTTCCAGCGCACTCGTCAGGCCGAACCACTGCCCGCTATGACCGGCAGCCAGCGCGAGTTTGATGCAGAACAGCAGTACCGTCAGTATATCAGTGACCTGGAGGCAGAGCTGCAGACCGGCCGCGAGACCCTGCAGGCCACCATTGAAGAGCTGCAGACCAGCAATGAGGAACTGCAGGCCACCAATGAAGAGCTGCTGGCTGCCAATGAAGAACTGCAAAGCACCAATGAAGAGCTGCACTCCATCAACGAAGAGCTGTACACCGTCAATGCCGAGTTTGAGCGCAAGAACAATGAGCTGCGCCAGCTGAACCTGGATCACGAGACCCTGCTGACCAGTCTGGATGCGGGGGTGATCTACCTGGATCGCGAGCTGCGAATCCGCAAGTTCAACCCGCCGGTGCAGTCCATCTTCAGGCTGCTGCCCCAAGACCTGGGACGGCCGGTGGACCATATCAGCTACGCCCTGGCTGAACAGACCGAGCTGATGGCCGACCTGCAGGCTATCCTGGAAGGCAGTGGCCAGATCGAGCGTGAAAAACAGCTGCCGGACGGACGCTGGCTGCTGTACCGCGCCCTGCCGTTCTGTATCGATCAGAGCCGGATTGAAGGGGTTATCCTGACCTTTACCGACATCAGCAGCCTTAAAAATGCAGAGCAGGCGCTGCTGCAGGCCAATGAGGGGCTTGAGCAGAAGGTAACCGAACGAACCGCCGAGCTGCAGGAGGAGATTCGTCAGCGTACCTGGGCCATGCAGCAGATGCAGCTGGCCAAGGAAGAGGCCGAG
>CAZYMK010000089.1:0-389 GCA_964648885.1 uncultured Geobacter sp.
AGAAGAATTCCTCTACGCACTGGAAGGGGAACTGGAGCTGCATTACGGTGAAGAGATCTACCGCCTCAAACCCGGAGACAGCGCCTACTATGATTCAAGCCAGCCCCACGGCCTGACCGCTGCAGGGCCGGGCAGGTCACGCATTGTGGCGGTACTGTACTCCAAATAACCGGAAGTTTAATGCTCGCTGTAGCCCAGCACCACCAGCAGGCAACTGTGGTCGGCAATCACGTTGATCCCGGCCGCCTTGCAACGCTCAACAGCTGCGGCACTTTCAGCACCCGGCTGCATCCAGATATTGGTAATGCCCCTGGCAATGGCTGCCTCCACCACCTGTTCGGTTTTTGATGATGGGGCGACCACCGAGAACCTAAGCGACGGGAAGCGGG
>CAZYMK010000089.1:399-4013 GCA_964648885.1 uncultured Geobacter sp.
TCCACCACCTGCTCGGTCACGGTCGGCGGCGTGATCACCGAGATACTGGAGACAAGGTCCGGCAGATCAGCCACGCCGGCAACAGTAGCAATCCCTTCCACAACGGCAATCTTGGGATTAACCGGTATCACTGCTTTTTTATTCTGCAGGTAGCAACGCAGCACCTTGTTGCCGTACTTGCTGCGGTCCTCTGAAGCCCCCACCACACCAAACGCCTCTGATTTGAAAAACCTCTCAATCGCTTCGGTCATTGTTGCCTCCCCATATCTTGATCTTGCACCGCTTGTGTAGTTGCCGTATGCTGTCGGCATGACAACCTTAACCACTATTAACGAAAAAGTCCATGCTGGCGAACGCCTGACAGAGGCTGATGCTCTGGCGCTGTATGCCTCAAACGACCTGCTGGCCATTGGTGAGCTGGCTGCCTGGGCCAACCGGCAGAAAAACGGCGATAACGTCTATTTTAACGTTAACCGCCATATCAACCCCACCAATATCTGCGTGAACCGCTGCACATTCTGCGCCTTTTCACGCACGGCTGATGCTGATGATGCCTACACGCTGGCTCTTGATCAGATGGTGGGCCGGGCAGTGGAAGCAGAACGGCATGGCGCCACCGAGGTGCATCTGGTGGGTGGCCTGCATCCTGAGCTCCCGTTTACGTTCTATCTGGAACTGCTGCAGGAAATCCGCAGAGCAGCGCCTTCCCTGCACATCAAAGCCTTTACTGCAGTTGAGATTGACTATTTTGCCCGGATCAGCAATCAGTCTGCTGAACAGGTGCTGACTCAGCTCATTGAGGCCGGGCTTGGTTCAATGCCGGGTGGCGGGGCCGAGATTCTGGTTGAGGAGGTGCGTCAGCAGATCTGTCCGGAGAAGATCAGCGGGGCACGCTGGCTGGAGGTACATCGCCTGGCACATCAAGCCGGCTTAAAGACCAATGCCACCATGCTGTACGGTCATGTTGAGACGGTTGCCGACCGGGTACGCCATCTGGCTTTTTTGCGTGATCTGCAGGATCAGACCGGCGGGTTCCAGGTCTTTATCCCGCTGGCCTGGCAGCCGGAAAACTCGCCGCTGAAGCTGGACACTAAAGGCACCTCCGGCCTGGATGACCTGAAGACCCTGGCTATTGCCCGACTGTTTCTGGATAACTTTCAGCACTTAAAGGCCTACTGGATCATGCTGGGTGAAAAGATAGCCCAGGTGTCGCTGGCCTTTGGGGTGGATGATCTGGACGGCACGGTGGTGGAGGAGAGGATTGGTCACGACGCCGGTGCTGCATCACCCCAATCATTAAGCCTTGAACGGCTGATCAGGCTGATCAAGGTCGCCGACAAGATTCCGGTTGAACGTGACACCCTCTACCATCCCCTGCGCAGCTTCTGATCTGCCTGATTGCCCCCTGGTCAAGGCGGTTGATCCAACGCTTTTTCAGGTCGGCCTGCACCGCCTCCAACGCCGATTCAACGTCTGCGCCTCCACCTCTCCGGAGCCGCTTCCTGCACCGGACTTGGTGGTCACGCCGGAGATCAGGCTGCAATCGGAATTGTATCTGCCTCTATACGAACTGCGTTCTCTGTTCTACCGCCTCTATCAGGAGGCGCTCAGTTATCCACCTATCCTCAGCTCTACGCCGTTTTACAGCTGCCTGAGTTGGGCTGACTGCTTTGCTTTACTGCCGCCCTGGCTTCAGCAAAGCCCCAATCCAGCCAGCCTGCTGGCACTGTTGCTGCAGGAAAAAGAACTGCTCACCCGCTTTATCTTCTTTTCTTTTCTGCCTGACCGGTTCAACGGACACGGGTTTGGTCGCTACCCCGGTCAGCTGGCCTGGCTGCGTGCGCTCCTGTCTGAAAAAAGCGCCAGCCACCTGCGGATACTGGATGCTGCCTGTGGCAGTGGCGAGGGGACCTGGGAACTGGCTGAACTGTTGGCAGGTATGGGCTTCGCCCCCCGCCAGGTCAGTCTGGAGGGCTGGACACTGGAGCCACTGGAGGTATGGGCTGCACAGCAGCGCTGTTTGCCCCATGCCCTGACACGCGGACAGCAGTGCCGGAAACGGGTGCAGCCACTGGTGCAGCAGGGCTGGGACCGTCAGATATCATTCGCGGTACGGGATCTCTACACCGTAACCGAGGCGGCATCCTTTGACCTGATCATCTGCAACGGCCTGTTGGGAGGACCGCTGCTGAACCAGTCGGCACAGCTGACACAGATGGTGATGAACCTGATCGGACTGCTGGCTCCTGGCGGTGTACTGGCTGCTGCCAACCGCTTTCATGGCGGCTGGAAGAAACTGGCCCCGGAGCAACTGCTGGCTGAGCTGTTCAGAGAACGTGGTCTGACTGTGTCAGTGGCCGGAGAAGGGCTGGCCGGTATCGCTGGATGACATCTGGTGGCGCATCTGGCCCAGAGCAGCCATAACCTGCAAAATCTATTGTATTTTTATTTTTGGAAGCATAGTATTCAAAGTGTGGCACGTATCGATTCAGTACGGAGCAGGTATCATGATTGCACCCATGTCGCTCAATCTGACATCATCGCTACCTGATACGGCTTCGGTCACCATCAGACCGGAAGCGGCCACTCAGCCTGCGCCCCAGACAAATCAGCCGGAAAAGCCCGCTGCACCAACCGGTCAGCAGAATACCCGCTCTGATACGGTGGCACTTTCGGATACTGCTGTTGATATGAGTAAGACCCTGAATCAACAGGCAGATAAACGTTCAGAGCTGAAGAAGGAGGCTGCCAGAAAAGATGAGCAGTCTCCTGAAAAAGCCAGCAAGGCCTATCTGGCTGCAGGAAAGCAGTTTCCACCGTTCATGGGTGACGGAGAGGAGCTGAAGGCCCTGAAAGAAACTTCTCCCTCGCTGTATCGGGAAATACTGAGGATGATCGTTCCCCCGCCGTTGAACATCTCCCCCAACGAGCTGCAGACACTGCAGGGACCAACGGCAAGAAATAATAAAGCAGTATCAACAATCGCCTAGAAGGAGGTGGTTACTCATGCAAATCAGTCAACTTTCACCCAACAGCCTGACAACAAGCAGCCCGAATGTGAATCCATTCTCGAGGACAACGGAAACACAGGCCGGTGCAACACTGCAGAACAATCAGGATGCTCAGAAACCGGTCAGGTCAACCCAAACCGACACGGTGACCATCTCTCAGCAGGCACTGCAGATGACCGGCAGTAACAGCAGAGCCGATGAATCTAAGGCCAGGGAAGCTGACCAGGCGCAACAGCAGCAGGTACAGCAGCAGCAACAGCAAGTTCAACAACAACAGCAGCAGCAGCAACAGCGTGGCAGTTTCAGCGTACAGGGCTGACAACCCACTTTCATCACCCACCCTCTGTCACATATACAACGGGCGCCCCAGTTTTACCAGGGCGCCCGTTTTGTGTAACACATCTTTGACAGTGGTGCGGATCAGACCACATCATCCAGAATCACATCCCTGAATTTTTCAAGCAATCGCGGACTGAATACGTCCTTGCCCACACTTGACATCAGATCAAGCGCTTCATTTTTGGCCATAGCCTTTTTATAGGCCCGATCTGAGGTAAGGGCGCTGAAGACGTCACAAATGGCAGTTACCTGCGCGGTACGCGG
>CAZYMK010000089.1:4113-10804 GCA_964648885.1 uncultured Geobacter sp.
TGTCCGGGTCGATACAGGCGATATGCACCGGCCGGTATTTTTCGTCAAACATCACAATACTCCCTGAGTGCAGCCATACACTGCAACAGCCAACTATCCGGCAACATCGTTCTTGAGTGGTGTTTTACCGTCATCCAGACGCTCATCAAGCCTCAGCAGCGCAGCCAGGATCAGCATGGTCAGGTAGACCAGCCCGGCGCTCCAGACCACATCGCTCAGAAAATGCCCCCCCTGCACAATCCTGGCGATCCCCATCATGATACCGAACAGCGCACCGCTGTACAGCCACCAGCGGGCCTGAATCGGACGGGATTTACGCAGTAGAAAATACGGAGCAGAGAAGTAAAAGGCAGCAGCGGGATGCCCGGCAGGGAACGAGGCGTTGCGCGGTACCGGCCCCGGCTGCCAGGGCTGGTGAAACTGCATGGTGCCGCCAAGCTCCACCAGATGCCGTGGGCGGGGTCTGCCCCACTCGCCTTTCAGGAGTGAATTCACCACCAGACCAGGACCAATTACCAGAGAAAGGGCCAAAAACAGGGCCGCCAGCCGATATCGCACCATCCGGGTGGTGACAAAGCTGGCCAGATACACCAGCAACGCGGTGATACCAATCAGATAGGCCGGTCTCTCGCCGTGACGGTACAAGAACTGCCAGGGCTGCTCATTGCCCAGATAAAACCCCTCACCAGGCCGATAGAAGTATCGGGCCAGAGTCAGATCCAAACCAAACGCAGCGATACAAACGGTGGCAGCCACCAGCAGCACCAGAATCAAAACTGATTGACGTACCCATGTTGTCGTCATGGCTATCCTTCTTGCACAGCGGTGCAGACAATGTACTAAAAAAGGACAGGCCGAAGCCTGTCCCTGGCAGATAAACCAAACAGCTGCATTGCTAGAAGCGGATCAACAGACCGCCCCAGGACAGGCCGCCACCAAAACCCATCACCAGCACCAGATGCCCCGGCTTGATGGTGCCATCCTGCAAAAATTCATTCAGGGCCAGCCCTACCGAAGCAGCGGCCGTGTTGCCGTATTTCTGCAGATTGACCAGAAATTTTTCCTTGGGTATCCCGTGTTTTTTGGAAACCGCATCAATGATACGCAGGTTGGCCTGATGCGGGATCAACCAATCAAGATCGGCGGGCTGAATACCGGCCTTGCCGCAGACGGTCTGGATCAGCTCCGGGATCGCGCTGGTAGCAAAGACATACACCGGTTTGCCTGCCATGTAGAAGGTATTTTCTTTGGCAGCAATCGACTCTGCCGTTACCGGCTTGCGGGAACCGGATGAAGGGACCTGGATCAGGGGCCAGCCATTACCATCAGTACGGATAAAGGTCTGCAGGATCCCCTGCTGCGGGTTATCCTGCCCCCGCAGGATCACGGCGGCAGCGCCATCACCAAAGAGCGGGCAGGTGGTCTTGTCATCAAAATTGAGGATCTTGGAATAGGTGTCGGCACCGATTACCAGGGCTGTTCTGGCCTTGCCGGACCGAATGAAGCTGTCGGCGGTATCCATGGCAAAGACAAAGCTGCCGCAGACCGAGTTGAGGTCAAAGGCAAAGGCATCCTTGGCACCGATCTCCTTCTGCACCATGCAGGCTGTGGCAGGCAGGATCATGTCCGGGGTAGAGGTGCCGACTACGATGCAGTCCAGCTCTTCGGCGTTGATGCCAGCATTGCTCAGGGCAGCACGGGCAGCACGCACGGCAAGATCGGAGGTGGATTCACCCTCGCTGACAAAACGACGTTCACGGATGCCGGTGCGGGATGCAATCCACTCTTCAGCGTCATCAATCAGGTAAGAAAAAAAATCGTTGCCTACCACACGTTCTGGAAGGCCTGCGCCACTGCCGATTATGTGAGATTGTATCATGGCTCTCTTTTTACCTGCATCAAAAGCAGGTTTCCCTTCACCGGAATGAGACATACTTACACAGACAAACGCCGTTTGTCAATCCAGGGGAGCGATATCTCCACGGCGGAGGATACGGACCAGGTCCATCAGACTGAATCCCCACAGGGCAAAAAAAGCCGTCAGCAGCAGCTTGGCCCAGGTACTGTAGGGCTGAATCATTTGCATGACTAGGTCAGGGGTCAGCGGTGTATCGGTCAGGTGGGCACCGATCAGCGGGCTGGCCAGCTTCATGACAAAGAACAGCGCGACCAGCAGCAACAGGTTGACGGCCAAAACCAGGGCAAGGCCTTTCTGACGTTTGCCCAGGTAGAGATGTCCCAATCCCGGCAGTATAAACACGGAAAGCAACAGAGCGATCAGCGGGCGTTTCATGGCTGGACCTCCTCAGCCAAGAGGCTGATCATCTCGTCATGGATCAGACCGTTACTGGCCAGTATACGATGATTGGTCACCTCATAGGGGCTGCCGTCAAAGGCGGTCACCCGGCCACCTGCCTCCTGCACCAGCAAGGTTCCGGCCGCCACATCCCACGGCTTCAGCTTGACCTCCCAGAACCCGTCCAGACTGCCGGCCGCCAGATAAGCCAGGTCAAGGGCAGCCGCACCGGCTCGCCGGATACCGCGAGCTGCTTTTTGAAACCTGATGAAATGACTGAAGTTGTTTTCTGGATCCGTGGCACAGTCATACGGGAAACCGGTGGCCAGCAGGGCACCGGCAAGGGGCTGACGCTCCGACACCCTGATCCGGCAGCCGTTTCTGAAGGCGCCAATTCCGATCGCAGCCGTAAACAGCTCATCGGTCATCGGATTGTGAATCACCCCCAGCACCGTCTCTCCGCCTGCCTGAAAGGCTATGGAGACGCAGAACCAGGGATAGCCGTGGGCAAAGTTGGTGGTGCCGTCCAGCGGATCAATGATCCAGACATGGGTGCCGTCACCGCCGGGATAGTCCCCTTCTTCTGCCAGGACACCATGGCCGGTAAACCGGTCGAGAAGAAGCTGTACAATCAGCTGCTCCGAGGCAAGATCAACCTCGGTCACCAGGTTCTTGGCCCCCTTCAGATCAACAGCAATACGGTCGGCAAAGCGGGAGCGCTGCAGACGACCTGCGGCAATGGCTGCTTCCACTGCCGCATCAAGCAGTTGGTGTATGGACATGGTCCCCCCGTTTCAATCAACTATCATTAGCAGAAACTGTCGGCAGTGACAAGACGCCGTCAAGAGAGCTTTTGACTTTCAGGGGTTCTTCCGGCATAGTACTCAGCCACGCTGGTACGGAGGTTACGAACACCATGATACTTTTCGGCAATATCCTCTACGCCCTGGCCAAGCTGGTGGAACTGACCAGCGGCCTGCTGACGGTCTATAAGTATATCCTGATCGCCACGGTGCTGATCTCCTGGGTCAACCCCGACCCCTACAACCCGATCGTCAACTTTCTGCATCGTGTGACCGAACCGCTCTTGTCGCGTATCCGCAGCAAGTTGCCGTACTTTGGCCCGGTGGATCTTTCACCACTGGTGGCCTTTGCCCTGATTTACATGGTACAGATCGTAGCTTTGGACACCCTGTACCAGTACCTGCTGAACTACAGCATGGTGATGAAACTGAGGTAACAGCCGATGAAGATTACTCCGCTTGATATCCAGCAGCAGCAGTTCAAAGGCAAGATGCTGGGAGGCCTGGACCCCGATGATGTGGACAGTTTTCTCCAGGCGGTGGCTGCCGAGATGGAAGGGCTGCTGCGGGAAAATACGGATCTGAAGGAACAGGCCGCCCGCCAGTCCCGCGATCTGGCTGACCACGTCCAGCGGGAGAAGGATCTGCGCGAGACCATGCTGGCAGCCCAGCGAATCACAGACGAAATGAAGCTGAATGCCCAGAAAGAGGCAGAGCTGATCGTGTCTGAGGCCCAGCTGCAGGCACGACGGCTGGTGGACGAAGCAGAACGTAAGGCAGCAGAGCTGCAGGCCAGGACCCATGAACTGCGGCGTCAACGGCTCCAGTTTGAAGTCGATTTCAAGACCCTGCTGGACAGTTACGGCCGCATGATCGCCAGTGCCGAACAGCAATAACCCCGACCTGCCCTGGCAACAGGAAGGAACCGCCCTGCTGCTGCGCGTGCTGGTACAACCCCGGGCATCCCGAACCAGATGCTGCGGCATCCATGCCGGCGAGCTGAAGCTGCAGCTCACCTCACCGCCGGTAGACGGAGCAGCCAATGACTGCTGTCGCGAGTTTCTGGCAAAACAGCTCAGGCTGCCCAAATCTGCTGTTACCATTGTTCAGGGCGAGACCTCACGGCACAAGCGGCTCCGGATAGAGGGGGCCACCCCGCAGCACCTGACCCGGCTGGGGCTCGACCAGGAAGCACTTCCCGCCTGAAGCGCGGGCTATTTTTGTTGACAGGTAGAAAGGACCTTTCATGGCACAGGCACAACAGGGTAATACCGTTCGAGTACACTACACCGGCACCCTCAGCGACGGCAGTATCTTTGACTCTTCAGAAACGGTTGAACAGGAAAATTGCGGCTGCAGCTGCAGTTCCGCCGGATGTGGCACCGACAGTGACTGCGGCAGTGAACCGCTGGAGTTTACCATTGGCGCCGGTAACGTGATCCCCGGCTTTGAAAAGGCGGTACTGGGACTTGCCGTTGGCGAAAGTGTGACGGTAACCATTCCGGCTGACGAGGCCTACGGTCAGCGCCATGAACAGATGGTAGCCGTGGTGGAGCGCTCGGAATTAAGCGGCGAGATTGAGCCGGTCGAAGGGCAGCAGCTTGAAGTCGTGCTGCAGGACGGTTCCAGCATGCCGGTACTGATTACCGAGGTGACCGATAGCAGCGTCACCCTGGATGCCAACCACCCGTTGGCAGGTCAGGACCTGACCTTTGCTATCCGTCTGGTTGAGATCGTTTAGACTGAAGTTCTATCTCTGTTCCAAGCAAAGCTGATTAATATCAGCATGATAAGCTTGAACCTGTTTTTCGTTACTGTCTACATTTGATCGTTGCTACAAGATCGTACGCCCTCTGCTGCTCTTTGGTTGCAATCGTATCCATCGTAAAGGTGGCCCCGGATTCTTCCGTTGCTTTCTTTCGGCAGACACTGCGTACGATGGTTGACAGCGAAGCCATCAGGGTTGAAAAACTATGGACTACCTCGCCGGTACTCAATCGTTTGCTGTGCGTCTTTTGTAAGGCACCTTGTGACCGTTGTGCCGGTGCAACAGGATCGCGGGTCTCTTTCTGCTTTTGATCTTCATCGGCAAAGAGCAGAGGCCGCCAGGCCTCCATCATATGCCACTTCACGTAGTAGGCCAGCATGCAGATGAAGATATGTGCCCTGACCCGGTTCTCGAGCCGATGCCAGATGGGACGAACTTCCAGATCAATACTCTTGAGTGACCTGAAGGCCCGCTCAACCTGACTTAAACTCTTGTAGCTCCGTACTGCGTCATCACTGCTGAGACGCTCTTTGGCAACACTGGTGCGAATCACATACAGACCATCCAGGGCTGCTTCCGCATTGATCTGCTCCTGCTTGCGCTGCCAGCTTACGGATGACTCCCGAATCTCCAGGGTCAGATGCTTGGCCATCTTGTATTTGTTGATCACTCTGCCAACCCGTACGCCGATCTTGTCTTTACCGATCAGCTTCCCCTTGGCAGCCATCTGCTGAACCTTGTGCAACTCGGCTTCCGTAGCCTGCAGAAGTGACTCACGCTTATGCGCCCGCAGCCTGGCCAGCTCAGGATTACGACAGGCAATCAGGCGCTCGTCAGGGTAGTCCGGCGAACTGAACTCAAAAAGGTTGCGTTCATCAAACAGGCCAGGCTGCAGGCTCTCCGAGTTGATCAATTTTTCTATGGCCCCTGATTTCAGAGCCGTGATCCAACTCAAACCATCATACCCCTTGAGAGCCTCAATCTGGCGCTGTGCGATCATACCCCGATCACCGACCAGTACCAGGGAGGTCAACCCGAACTGATCTCTGACTTTGGTAACCTGGGGCAAGAGCGTCTTTGGATCAGCGGTATTGCCGGAGAACACCGACACCGCAACAGGACAACCGGCAGCATCAGTCAAAAGACCGTAATTGATCTGGAGCTTCCCCTGCTTGCCGTCACGGTTATAGCCACGGGCTGCCAAAGGGCAACAGGTGCCCTCCATATAACTGGAACTCAAATCGTACAGCACCAGACCGCCTGACTGCAGATGACGTGTTGCCAGACGCTGCTCGATCTTCTGCTGGCGAGACAACAGCCAATCCATGGCACGATACAGATCCGTTTCACTGGCATCGGCAACACCCAACTCCTCCGGAAGGGTCGTCGTCTGCCACCAGCGTGTCGTGGCAAGCTTGCTGTCAGGAGCCACAATCCTGGCTGCAACCATAGCCACCACCAGATCCCGTTCACGACATGCAGAGGAAAGTAACCGTTCAAACCCCAGCTGCTTCATGGCAAGGCGTACAGCACGGACATGGCCGTGATGGCGGGAAGACACCTGCTCAAACAACTCATCCGGTGAAACAAGCTTTTCGCCGCGCAGGACACGACGGATAGCCTCAACCTGATCCATCGGTAAAGTGGTCAGATTCGCCAGAGTCCGCTTCTTGACTTTGCCCTCCTCCCGGTATGACTCACGGAGCAAAACAGCCGGGGTGGAGGTCCTGTTGGGTACAATGTCGATATGCATGGGATGCAATATACAGCAATATACTGAAAATGCAACATATTTATAGTATTTACATGGCTACAAATTTCACA
>CAZYMK010000090.1:0-10606 GCA_964648885.1 uncultured Geobacter sp.
AGGGTAATCGCGGCACCATTGCTGACGATTCACTGTTCTGGCAGTACCGCAAACTACAGGCCCTGGTGTTGCAGGATTATCCCCGTCTGGCCCCGCAGGTGCATCAGGCGATTAAGGCCTTTGAAAAGCGGATTGCAGTCCAGCAAAAAACAATGGAAAAGGCATATATGAAACTCTTCCACCAGAATAAAAACAAGGCAGCCGGCCTTATCAATCAGTTTACACACAGGGTTGTTGCAGAGCAGGAAACCCTGATCAAGAAACTGACCGCACAGGTCGCCACCCAACTGGGCAAACAAGGGATGACTACCCAGCAGTATGAGCAGCTGATTATAGAGACAGAGAAGCGCTATCACTTCCACGGGGCATAATTTCCTTTGGGTAAACTCCGGTTCTGCCGGGGGATACATTACTTTCATGCTGGGGATCTAATGGTGTCAGTGACGATCCGGATCACAAGGAGGCAATAATGTTTAACAACACACCTTGCTTAAAAAAGTCTTTCCTCTTGCTCACGCTCCTCTGTCTGCTGCTGGCAGCCTGTTCCGGGGATAGCGGCCCTGCCTCTAACCGGACCAGCTACAGCCTGGATGCCAACGCCTCCGGGGTGATCGAGACCGTCAACAACATCGTTAATATGACTGTGGTCTCAAAGGATTCAAGCGACCTGAAAGCCGAGTACCGGGCCGGTTTTGTGCAGGGCAAGCTGCAGGGCAAGCGGATTGTCTCAGCCCGGGACAATAACTGGGACGATGCCTATCTGGTGGACCCCGGCCATACCTTTCCTAAACAGCCGGGGCCGACCAGGGCTGAGCTTGATGAGGCAGGTGGGCTGCTGAATGCCAACTATAACGCCTTTATCTCGTACCTGCGCTCACCGTCCACCGATGCCGCAACCGCGCACCTCCTGAAGCGGCTGCTGTTCAGGATGCTGGGGATCTATCACGGCGTCTCGCAGACGCAGCCTGCATCGCTGGATTTTTCCGGCTCCTGGCTCCCCGACAGCAGCTATTTCAACGCTGCGGAACTGGTGCTGGGGTATGAGACCCCTGGTCTGACCTTCATGGATCTCTATTATGTCAATGCCAACTTTGACATGATGGATGTGATTGCCAATTCTGCGGAGCTGAGTCTGAACGGTATCAGCAAGGTTGAGCAGAACGACAAATGTTCGGCCTTCCTGAAGCGCTCAGGCACAGAGCTGTACCTGACCCACAACTCCTGGATGGGGTTCCTGTCCCAATCCATGACCCAGACCATCAATGTGAACGGCGACATGACCACCATGAATGCCGCCACGCCCGGCCTGATCGGTTCAGATACTGATTTCGGCTATAACAACAAAGGAATCATGTTTAATGAAACCACGCACCGCAATTCCAGATCAGTCACCAGAACCGACGGCATCTGGCTTTTCTGGCGTTCGGCCCTGGCTGAACAGTTTTCCTCTTCTGTTGATGATTTCTTCAGGTATATCTCCATTGATAACAGCGGCACCTATCTCAACGGCTACATGGTAGCAGATGTCAAAAACAACGAAACCGGTCTGGTGGAGATGTCCTATCGCTGTTTCATCTATTACAAATCCAGCGGCGGTCCCTATAGTGTGACCTCAAAATCAACGGATGGCGGTGTCTGCACCACTGATTACGATCCTGAACTGGTTACTCCCGACTACCTGATGGGGATCAACTACCCGGCTTCGTATCAAGTGGCACAAGACCTGCTCTCAACCGATAACCGTCCGGCCCGGAGGGTTCAGTTCAAGCAACTTCTGCCCGGTGTTGACAGTATTGAAAAGGCCAAGTCGGTCATCACCTACACCGATCCGGCCAATCCACTTTCCATCTTCGGACGTTGGGATCTGGGCTATGGCCAGACCTCCTATCCCAAGACCATTCCGGATGGTGCGGTTGATGCCAAGGCCGCCTCCAGCAGCATGGTGCGTGCCTTTATGGGGCTTTCCGGCACCCTTGATACTTCAGGTGCAACCAGCGGTTTCTGGATGCTGTACGGTACCCCGCATGTCAACGGCGCTCCATTTATCTGGAGCCAGTCGGTCTGGAAGTGGCAAAAGCTGCGTGATGTGCCTGACCGGATAGACGGGACTTTTACGCTGATGCCGCTGTATCTGAAGTAGACAGAGTTTGCGCGTGATGTCCGGTGCAGTATATAGCGGGTGTTGTGCGTTGCGTGGTGCCCAAGGAGGCCGGTTTGGTTCAACTTGATACGGTCACCACGATCCTGTTGACCGTTGCCAACGCCCTGGTGATGCTGCTGATGCTGCTGCACACCTATGGTACCCGCAAGACCTATCCCGGTTTTCTGTTCTGGATCGCCAGTATGGCCTGCTGGTTCAGCGGCGGGGTACTCAGTTATATTTTTCGGGGCAGGCTTGATCTGTTCTGGGTGATTGTGGTGGGCAACGGCCTGCTGCTGAGTCTGCCGGTGCTGTTCAATGAAGGGGTGAACCGATTCTACGGGCTGCCCGCCCGCTGGTGGCGTTTCCCGCTCAACCTCTTCCTGTTGTTCACCGCAGTTGCTGCCCTCAATTACTGCACGTTTGTCAACGACAGCCTTGCATTACGCGGTATCATCATCTCGCTGGGCTATGGTCTCTTTTTCCTGCGGGCTGCCGCTGAACCGCTTCTGTTTGCCCCGATTGCCCGGAGCTATTCGATACAGTGGCTGCTTTCCCTTTGCATGCTGCCTCTGTCGTTTTTTCATTTCATGCGGCTGCCGTACTTTATCGCCAATCCGGGGCTGCGTGATTTTGCCGAGATGGTTGCCCGTGATCAGAACCTTCTGACCGCGATCATCCTTGCCAACAGCATCATTATGCTGATCACCTACAGTTGTCTTTCCCTTACCAGTGAGCGTGTGGAGAGCGAACTGTACGATTCCCAACAGCAGGCGCGTACCATTGCCGAAAAGCAGCGGGAGCTGTTTGCCATGGTGACCCATGAATTCAAGACCCCGCTGGCGGTGATTGACCGTTCGGCTCAGATGATCTCGTTCAGGGCGGTTGATCCTGATGAGGCACTGACCAGACGCCTGGGGATTATTCGGGCCAACACCGCACATCTGATCGGCCTGCTGGATAACTGTATGAACGATGCCGTGCTGGCACAGGGGATGCTGCAGTTAAACGTAACCGACATTCAGTTGCCTGTCTTTCTGCAGGAGATTCGGGAGCAGTTCGCAGAATCCCGACCTGATCGCGAGATTAGGCTGGTGCTGCCTGAGCAGGCTTCCGATTGCAAGGGGGATAAGCGTCTGTTGGCGCTGCTCTTTGCCAATCTGCTGGACAATGCGCTTAAATTTTCAACAGATGCCAAGCCGGTGACTCTGGAGCTTTGCCAGACCCCCGACAAACTCCTCGTCACGGTCAGCGACAGCGGTATCGGCATCCCGCCGGAAGAGCTGGAGCTTCTGGGAAAACAATCGTACCGGGCAACCAATGCACGTCACATTCCCGGCAGCGGCATCGGTCTGCATACCTCACGTTTGATTGCGCAACTCCACAGCGGATCACTCTTGATCCAAAGTTCCCCTGCAGAAGGCACCAGTATTACAGTCTCGTTACCTGCTGACATCGGCAACCGAAAAGCCAGATTTCGCCAGATTTTGACATAATTGATGCTTTGCAGTTATGCAGGCTGATCGAGTACAAAAAAAACAGGGTGCGCCATGAAACCGTTCCAGGACGCAGATCATATCATTGTTGTAGAGGATGAACCGACCCTGCGCGGTGATTTGGTCGAATATCTTGAGGCCTCCGGTTTTTCGGTGGTTGGCGCCGGGTCGCTGGCCGAATACCGGCGTTTGAGCTCGCTGCGCAGGCCTGATCTGGTGCTGCTGGACATCAATCTGCCGGATGGCGATGGTTTTACCCTTGCCCGTGAACTGCGTGGAGCCGGTGCCTGCGGTGTGGTCATGTTGACCAGTCGCGGAACTCTGGAGGATCGGTTGGTCGGTCTTGATTGCGGCGCTGACGCCTATCTGGTCAAGCACACTGACTTGCGCGAGATCGAGGCCACCATCCGCTCGGTCCTGCGGCGTCTTGCGGCGCAACCGCCGTCAGAACCGGCCTGGCACTACGATCCCCTTTCCTGGCAGTTGCGGGCGCCCAATGGCACGGTTGTCAAGCTGACCGCTTCCGAAGCGGTGTTTGTCGGACTGCTTCTGGAAACTCCCGGTATGGCCGTACCAAGAGGTCGTATTGCTGCAGCGTTGCCCCGGCCCAAGGATGGCAGTGATCGAAGTCTTGATACCTTGATCAAACGGCTGCGAAAGAAGGTTGAAGCAAGCACCCTGTCTGATTTTCCGGTTAACGTGATTTATGGCGTGGGCTACTGTTTTGCAGCCCGGGCCTCGGTAAGTGCAGCTCTGACCTGATGCTTCAATGAGCGTGCCTGGTAGATGCGTATCGCGTTGGTGTGAACAGCTGTCTGAGCTTTGAGCAGATGGGGAGGTCTCTATGAAAAAAATCAAAGGGTTGTCACGCCGCGATTTTATGAAGACCATGGCGGTGCTGACCGCTGCGGCGGGCATGCCGGGGTTGTTGCAGTCCTGCGGGAACAGCGGTGGGGACAGTGGAAATAAGGAGATAAAAACCCTCTTTTTTGATCACTCCCATCTTAACTATGCAGGCTATGATTTTTTTCTTTCCGTGGGTGGAAACGAGATCAAATTACAAAGAACCACACCGGAGTTGATCCGTGATGCAAAGAAGTCAAATGACTTCTTAAGGTTAGTGCCTGATTCCCATATTACGCATCTGCTCCCAAACCTGGCGCTGCCTGCAGATGATGTCCAGCTGCTGTATGTCAAAAAGGTGCCAACCTTCCCCAACTCTGACAGCCTCTGGGGAACGGTGTCTCTGTTCCTGCATGTCCCCAGGGCGTCCCTTGACAAGGCGCTGCCGACCTCGGACAGGACAGGCAGGGGTGCGCTCAAGGCAAAATACTACGGGCTTGTCAATGATATGAACGGCGCCTACGGCTTTGATGGTGAGGAGGAGCTGATAGCCCCCACTGATACGGCGTCGGCCATTGTCTTCAGCTTCCCGGAGATCATGTCCTTTGATGCGGACAGTGCTGCCCATGTCATGCACAACATCATCAGCCAGGAGCCTGCGACGGAGGTGCTGGCACAGATCATCAAGGCCCAGGGAAACAGCTGGTCGGAGAACGTGGTGTTGAAGGATGATCAGGGTAATCCGTTGCGGGACGACGACGGCGCCATTATCCAGATGATCCAGTACAGCGAAACCACCATGCAGTTTGCCGGGGTGGCTATCAAGGATTCACTGAGCGCCGTCAAGCAGGATCCTCTGCTCTATGTCAACCTCTCCGATGTCACCGACCCATCGGAACTGAAGGGGAAACTCTGCACCCTGCAGGATGGACGCAGCTACACCGATGCGTCAACGATTCCTGCTGAAACCCTGAACAGTGATGTGCGCATGACCTTGACGGACGTGTGCACCGGCGGCGGCTATAAGCTGCAGTACCTGTCCGGAAAAAAAGATGCCGGGAATACGGTGACCCGTTTCAGGGCCGTAAACAGCTATACACGGCACCTGTCCATGCATGTGCGATACCTGAACGCCAATAACAAACCGATAGCCCATTCGCTGATCGGTAATGATTTTTTTGCCAAATACAGCCCCTCATCATTTGTCCTTTCCGGCCCCAACTACGAATTTGACACCATTTTACGGGTGGTTGAAACAAACTTTGTTGCCTTCGGCGTTAAGGTCAAGGACACGGAGGTCGATTTTGACATCCCGATCCCGCCCATTGCCAGCAAGATCCAGATCATCGGCTGCACTATCGGATGGGGCGATAACCATTACAAACATATCCAGACCGGCACGACCCTGACGGCGGTCTTTGATCTGGCCATACCCGGCCTGTTTCTGCTGGCAGGTGCCGCCTCTTCATACAAGCTGTTTGCCCAGCAGAAAAACACCGCCATGATCATTGAGGTGATCAGGCTGTTTATTTCACTGCACGCCATTATTATCGAGGCGCTGTCGTCCGGGAACAGCAGCAAGCTGTTGGGTCTGGCCGTTGAGATCGGCAAGACCCTGCTGGCGGCGGTTGGCTCAAAATATCTGCTGCCGGCCCTGTTGTCGGCAATCGGCGTCAGTCAGATCGCAAAGGCGATCCCGATCATCGGCGCCGTGTTCAGTGCGATTTCCAGTCTTGCGTCGGCAGCCCAGTTGGCCCAGACCACCGCACAGATACTCAACTCGCCCTGGAGTTACGTCAAAACCCTGTCGCTCAGCCACGATATTAACGTTGAGATACGTCATGACCCGAAAAACCCGGAAGGGTTCCCTTCGGTGGCAACCTGTTATCTGGTAACCGTCACCTGCCAGCTGCTTGACGGCAGCAAGGTTGTTGACAGCGCCACGCCGATTCAGCTGAAGGCGCAGATGCCTGCCACCACCAGAACAGCGCCGATCATTGCCAGGATTCCCGATGTCCCCTATGGCGGCTCGGTATCCATTGCCGTGGGCTTCTACTCCCCCACCGGCTGGCTGGCCGGGTATGCAACCCTGGATTACGGGGACAACACCAAAGATTACTTTGTCATGACCATTGTGCAGAACCAGGTGCCCCTGACCTCTGCCACCTATTATTCACACAAGGAAAAGACAAGTCTGGACAGCCAGGGCAGGCATATCTGGGTGCCGTCCGTTCTACCCCCCACCCCCACCCCCATCGGACAATGCAACCAAACCCAGGGGCAGTTGTGTCAGATCCTTGATATTGCCGACAGCAATACCTTTGCCTCAGTCGGGTATGCCTGGAAAGCCTACGGACAGGCATACCAGGCATGTTCGGGCGGAGCAGGGCAGATGTATTTCTTTGCCAATATCTCCACAACCGAACTGCCGGAGGATTCATATACCCTGTCATGCGGCCAGCGGTCGCCGGTCAAGATCACCTATGACCTTATGGGGAACTCCCGTACCCAGCGAAACTTCTATATCGACGTTGACGGCGGCAATGTGATCCGCCAGATCCGGCTGGCCTTGAGGAAGAAACCTGAATTTGACGGGCCTGCCTCCAACCGGGCCTGGGGCAGGCTCAATTTCAGTTCGGACGCCATGCTGCTGCATCCCAACGGCAAGATCGTCAGTATTAATGCCACTTTGAGCAAGATAGAGGTGCTTACCCTGCCCCAGGAACCCACAACGGATGATCAGGCCTCCTTTGCCGCCGTCTATGGCGGCCAGGGCATCAGGGAAGGGCTCCTTGACGGCCCGCTGTGCGCCGCCCTGACCCCCAAAGGTGAGATCCTGATCCTGGAAACCGCCAATAACCGTATCCAGGCCTTTGATACGGGCGGCAACCCGATGAAGATATTCAACAACGGCAGATCCTATTTCGCCCCGCTCAAATACAGCGCAAAGGAGTACCAGTACCTGGATATGGCAACGGAATACACCGGCTATATCTATCTGCTCTGTTACCGGCTGGATCAGGCAGACTACCGGTTCTATCTGGATATCTATGGGCCGGACGGCACGTTTGTATCGCGGACCAGCAATTTCAGCGGCATGAAGATTGTCGTCAGTTACTGGCGTGATGTCTTTTCAGCCAATATGGAGGCGCTGAAAATGACTAACCAGTCCCTGCCTGCTGTGACCGAGCCGTCCATCAGCAGATGGATACCTTCAACACCACGAGATCAGCAAAGGGAGGCGCCATGAAAAGGCTGTTCTATCTGTTGTGTATCGCACTTACCGCCTGCAGCGGTGACCATGATACTGCTGCGCCACCGCAATTTTCAGACCAGCCGTGGATATACTCTGAAGAGTTTGACGCCAACCCCCGGCTTTATGCCCGTGATGATCAGACGCTGGTGGTGCGGATTGACGATCGTCTGGCCGCCTCAAAGTCTTCCCTGCCCGGCGAGCAGACCGTGCATAACCTGCCGTATTATTTTGATCGTGATACGGATATGACGCTGACGCTGGATACCAATAATCCCTGTATCAAGAGCCTGCGGTTGGCCGATAGTGCAACCGATAACGAGTTGTTTCAGATCAACCTGCAGAATCCTTCGATTCGGATGGATATCCCCAGGGGCAGCTATACGCTGACCATCAGCGAGGTAACTCCCCTGCCGGACCATTGTTCATCCTCCTTCATATACAAAAGAAAATCAGTGGAATCGTTGCCGCCGGTTTTGGAGGCAGGAAAGAAACCCTTTGATTCCGGCGAAGGGATATTCAGGGCCTTCAGGCTGTTGCAGTGGCAGGATACGGCAAAAAGGATGGAGTTTTTCAACAGCAGCGGCTATCTCCTCAGCCTTGGCGATCAGATCGCCGGGCAGCCGATCAGTGCTTACAACCGCTATATAACCGGCTGGAAGGCAGACCTGACCTTTATGGGCAAAAAGGCCTATTCACGTATCCCGGAGGATAGTTCCGCTCCCCTGAAGATCGGAGATCCCGCACACCTGATGAGCCTGGCGCCCCATGATATTGACCAGAAACTCTACAAGCTGTATGCCAAGGCGCTTGGTCCGCAATCGCTCTATCAGGGCACCATCATTGCCTATTCCCCTAACAGCGGCAACAACTGGCACTACGGCGCAAGGACCGGATGCTGGGCCGAGGAAGCCGGTCATGGCTATGCCACGGGTGATTTCACCATTCAGCAGACCTTTCATAACGGTTCGGTCTATGGCGCTGATTATTACAAGGCAGACAGGACTAAAACGAGGTGGAGCGGTACGGTGCAGTCGTTTTATGAAAATCCCTATTTTGATCCCTACGAATTTCATATCAGCTACGACACCGGCAGTATGGGGGGGCGTACGCTCGCCTTGAAACAACGTAACGGTTCGGCCGGGGACAATTTTGTTTTGACGGATGTTTTTTACCGGAACTGCTGGGGCTGGGAACCGGGGAATTATTCCTACACACTTGGTCTCAAAGAGATCTACCGCTTCTATGATAAAGCCTCAGACCTTGGAACAATCGGGAAAAATGAGGTGG
The DNA here is from genome assembly GCA_964648885.1 of uncultured Geobacter sp. Lineage (GTDB taxonomy): Bacteria > Desulfobacterota > Desulfuromonadia > Geobacterales > Pseudopelobacteraceae > Trichlorobacter. The sequence continues at coordinate 9,023 of CAZYMK010000090.1, forward strand.
TTCTGTATTCCGGCACTAATTTTACCGGCCAGGCCGTGGTCTTTAACACGGAGTCACCCCTTCCTGCGGTTGATTTTTCAGGCTTTACGGTGAGCTCCATCCGCGTCGGGCATGATGCCACCATCAAGCTGTTTGACAAAGGCAGGTACCAGGGAAATGTGGCGGTGGTGGGCATTGATATTCCCACTATTACCAATGATGCGCGGTTTAAAAATCTTGGGCCGATTCAATCCCTGAATGCCTTCCGGGCCATTGAGGTGATCGTTTCCAATGACTGTCCCGGCTGCAATCTGCAGGATGTCAATCTTGCCAACCATACACTCAACAACAGGGATTTTCGGAGAACCAACTTTACAAGGGCAAATCTGTCAAACAGCTCGCTCATCAACACTATACTGATTGACGCCGTCCTCCAGAACGCCCGTCTGGACAATGCCAACCTCAAGAGCGCCAATATGTGCAGGGCGCAGCTCAACAAGGATCCGATCCAGCAAAAGGCTGCCACCTTAAACGGGGCCTACCTGCAGAATGTAAACCTGGCGTATGCCGAGATGAGCGGCGCCTCATTCGTCAATACAAACTTTCACAGCATGACAACCAGAGACTCCTGCGTTCCTGATATCAACTGCAAAACCACCTCCTGCGCCAGCGCCCATAAAGCGACCATGTCCAATACGGATTTTACCGGCGCCTATCTAAGCGGGACGGACATGTCCCTTGCTACCCTGACTGCGGCAAAATTTACCAATGCCCTGGCCCTGGGGGTTAATTTCAGCAATTCAAACCTCTCTTCAGACCCAACAACCGGCCAGAGCGGCGCGGTCTTCATAGGCGCCTTCCTGTTCGGCGCCAATTTCAACAACGCAAAGATGCAAGGGGTGCAGTTCAGCAATGCCTTCTTTGATGATCAGGTGTCTGTGCCGACCGTCAAAGGTGTCGCGGTAGCACACCTCGGCCCGTACCATACGACGTTTCCCGGCTCACCGTTTCAAGGCGGCACTGTATGCCCGCAGTATGTTGTGCCGATTGTCACCAAGGCTGAGTATCTTCCTGTGACGGACCACACGGTCACCTGTCCGAACGGCATGTCGGGGCCCTGCACAGGGGCACAGTGGAAGGCAGCAATAGCAGGGGATCCGTCCAGGTTTAAGATAACCTATGGCGGCGGTTCACCTTATCCTGTGCCGTCCCTGTGTACGAACGGGGTGTACCTGCTCTGGTAAAGTACATGATGTAGAATTGTCGTCCTGCTTTTAGACGGTTGCACCATAAGGTTCATTTGAAAGGAGATTACTCGATGGTCAAAAAACTCGTATCGCTGATGGCCGCAATCATGCCGATCCTGCTGTTGTCCGCCTGCGGCGACTCCGGAAGTTCCAACAACGGGGCTATCGTTACCAACGAGGTGGTGTTGGCCAAAACTGGTAGCAATTATCAGGAGGTGCGGCATATCGTGCTGCGCGGAACCAATCAGGAGATCGGAGCAGCCATTGCCAGGCTGTCAAAAGAGCAGTACCAGGCTCGACCGTTTCCTTTTCCTACCCAGCAGGCCAAGCAGGATAGAAATGCCTATATCCAGCAGAA
>CAZYMK010000091.1:0-10586 GCA_964648885.1 uncultured Geobacter sp.
CGTCCTGGGCAGGTGGCTTTGCGTCATCCGATCCCCCGGATTTTGCCTTTTCGGTTTTAAGCTCTCTGTATTTTTTGCTTAAAAACCATAGTCTTGCAGGATAAATCTGTCAAGCAATTTGACAAAACATTGTTATTTTGGCTGATGCTGCCGACTGGCTCGTCTCATGTCGATTCCTGTTTACGCATGACTCTTGAGGTGGCGAGGAATACGGCAACGCACGCGTACACAAAGTACGTCACGGCGCCGAAGACCAGCCGACAACGAAAGATCCTTGAAACAAACGGAAATAAAGAGAGCGGATACACCGGGTGGCTGCCCTCACAACCGCTGCAGTGAAAATCTGCAACCACTCCTGCTTTCCTACGTTTGTAAGATCATTTACCCCTTGTGCTGACAGACATTAGCCGACTTGTGGCCTGCCTGCCGCTGCGTTAGTCTGCAGCTATGGCTGCAAGAATGTGTTGCGGAGGATCTTACATGCTGAGGATTCTGTATATCGATCGGCACCTGCTTGCCCGTGCTGCTGCCAGCCTGCAGTTCTGGCAGCTGGGTTACTGGACTGATCTGGTTTCCGGCAGAGAACGTGCCCTGCAGGTGGTGGCACGGCATCGATATGATCTGATCATGATCAGTCTTGAACTGCCCGGACTGGATGGACTCACCCTTGCCGGCGAGATCAGGGAGCTGGAGCGTTACAGCGGCAGGGAGTACCACAGCCTGGTCTTCGGTGTTGCCGAACAGCCTGAAGCGCTGCTGCCCCATTGTCTGCAGGCCGGCCTGGTGGGCTGCATTGCCAAACCATGCGGGCGTGAAGAGCTGGGACGCGCAATCCGCCTTGCCGAGATGCTGGACTGGAGGGTAGACCATGGCTCTTTTGCCGCTAACTGACAGCAGCAGATTTTCTGCCATGCAGCTCATGCAGAAGAATGCATCGGCAGGCCCTGCCGTAGCGATGTCCTGCTCAGTATAAGAAGGCTGGTTGAACAGGTAACTGCAGGCGGTTCAGGTGTGTAATGGAACGGGCGGAGTAACAGCTTTCAGCCGGTAAAGGAGCAGAAGTATGAACCCGCTTAAACAGGTACGACTCCGTTGGGCTCTGTTTCTAGTGAACCTGCTGCTGCTTGGCTACCTTGGTTTTCTGTTGCTGAACCTCTACCGTTCTCACGATCGTCTGCATAGTGCTGCCATCGAGCAACTTCAGCAGACAACGGTCAAAAGGGCGTTGGCGCTGGAGCTGTTTCTGCATGAACGGACTGAAGAGCTGGCCGATCTGTCTGAAAAACAGACGTTGCAGTCCTATTTTGAAAACCTGCACCTTGGCATGTCCCTTGATTACGGACTGGGAGCATCTTTAAGCGATCTGCGCAGCTCGCTGGAGCGCTACCGGTTGAAAAAAAAGCTGGGGGACAGACCGCTCTACCAGCGGGTCATGTTTATTGATGTTGACCATGCCGTGCTTGTTGACACCCATGCCGATGACGCCTCAGCCGTTGATCCGGCAGCATTGCAGCGCTACCTGAAAACAGCCTCAGACGAGGTGCAGCAGTTTGTTGAACATCGTGAACAGAGTAACGGTGTAGCACAGCTGGTGCTTGCCTATCCGTACCGGTTCAAGGATCAGCCTGCCGGTCATCTGCTGGTCTGGATCTCGCTGCAGGAACTGTGTACACGGTTTGTGTATGGGGATGGGCTCGAAGATGAAAGCAGAAACAGCATCAGCCTGCTGCATGACCATACAGCCTATCTTTGCAGACCCTCCGACAGTGGCTCTGCCGGACCGATGTTTCGCGACCTGCCGACGCCTTCAGCGCTGGAACAGGGTAGACAGACCCTTACGCTGCATGATGCCGGGAACAGGCCGGTTTTGGCCATGGCGGCATCCATACCGATCAGCGGCACCCCCCTGACGTTAACCGCCTTTATTCCTCTGAATCCCAGCCAGGATGCCTCGCCGCTGCAGCTGGTGCTGACTACTGGCGCTATCGGCCTGCTGATCCTGACCGGAACGGTGCTGCTTATACGCACGGATCTGAACAGCCGCCTGATCGAGACACGGCTTGCCGAGGCCCGGCTGCGTGAGGAGGCTGTGGCTGAAAAGAACCGGATTTTGACCACAACAGCCGCCGAACTGAAGGAGAGCAAGGAGCAGCTTACCCTGGCCCTTGAAGGGGCTGATCTGGGGTTGTGGAACTGGCATATCCCCAGCGGCAGGGTTGATTTCAACCAGCAGTGGGCTGCCATGCTCGGCTATCAGCCGTCTGAGGTCGCACCAGATGTTGTCAGCTGGGAGTCGCTGGTACACCCTGACGACATGCCCCGTGTCCGGCAGGTACTGCAGCAGCACCTGGCCGGTGATTTGCCGTTTTACGAGACAGAGCACCGTTGCCGCACAAGGGCGGGTGGCTGGCTCTGGCTGCTGGACCGTGGGCGGGTGGTTGAACGAGATGCCGGGGGAAAACCTGTCAGGATGGCCGGTACCCATCTTGATATCAATGATCGCAAGCTGGCCGAAGAGCGTTTGCGAAGGCTGAATGATGAGCTGGAGCAACGCATTGAGGATGAAGTGGTTAAAAGTCGGCAAAAGGACGCCTTTCTGCTGCAGCAGGACAAAATGGCGTCCATCGGCCAGCTGGCTGCCGGGGTGGCCCATGAGATCAATAATCCGATGGGGTTCATTATCAGCAACCTGAGAACCCTGCGCGAATACACCCAGGGGCTGACCGGCTATATCGAGGCGTTTGAGCAGCTGCACGGTTCGCTGCCTGATGTGGAACAACAGCGTCTGGCAGCGTTGCGCAAGCAGCTTGACGTTGCCTTTATCACCACAGACATTGTCCCTCTGCTGAGTGAGTCACTTGATGGAGCTGACCGGGTCAAGCAGATTGTGCTTGATCTGAAGGATTTCGCCCGTGTGGATGAGGTTGATGCCCGGGCAACCGATCTGAATCAATGCGTTCGCAGCACAGTCAATATTGTGCGAAATGAGTTGAAGTATGTTGCGCAGCTTGATTTGCTGCTGGGAGAGATTCCGATGGTGTTCTGTAATCCGCAGCAGATTAATCAGGTCATTACCAACCTGCTGGTCAATGCGGCCCAGGCGATTGAAGGGCATGGCTCCATCACGGTCACAACCTTTCAGGAAGGGGAGCAGGTGGTGTTGACCGTTGCCGACACCGGCAAAGGTATGCCGGAGGATGTGCGTAAGCGGATTTTTGAGCCGTTTTTTACCACCAAACCGGTGGGGCAGGGGACCGGGTTGGGTCTGACCATCAGCTATGACATGGTCAAGAAAAATGGCGGTGATATCAGCGTCGAGAGCGAACCGGGCCGGGGGACCAGCTTTACGGTCCGTCTGCCGGTTCAGAACCGTGAAGGGGTGAACAGATGAGTGAAGATCCGCGTATTTTGCTGGTGGATGATGAACCGTCAGTACTGAACGCCCTGCAACGGTTTTTCCGGCGTGCCGGCTACAGCGGCGTGATGACCTGCACTTCTGGCCGTGAAGGACTGGAGTTGCTCGAACGATCAGGCCCCGTTGAACTGGTTATCTCTGATTATCGTATGCCGGAGATGAACGGAGTGGAGTTTTTGAGTGCGGTGCGGGCTCGCTGGCCCGATACGGTCAGGATGGTGCTGTCCGGGTATGCCGATACCAGCGCCATTATTGCCGCCACCAACGAGGGTAATATTTACAAGTTCATTTCCAAACCGTGGGATGAGGAATTTCTGCTGCAATCAGTTGAGCAGGCTCTGAAGCTGTATAGGGCAAACCACCGGAAAAACGAGCAACTGCAACTGCTGGGTGATGCTATTGACAGCCTTGATGCGCTGCATTCAGAGAGTCTGGCCAATCAGAGCCTGGTGCTGTCTGTCTATCATACCCTGTTCGATCAGATGCCGGTGGGGGTGATCGGCATTGATAGTGACAGTGAGATCGTCAGCATGAACGAGCGTGCCCGTCAAACGCTGGGGCTGGCCTTTGCGCCGCTGGGAGAACCGGCCGAGACGGTACTGCCCGGCATCTACGGTTGTCTGAACCGTCCGCTGGCCAGCGAATCGGAATGCTGCTGTATTACCGTGGCTGGCCAGCAGGTGAAGGTGCTCAGCAAAAAGATCCGGGAAGCGGGGAGTGACGGGGTCATGCTGATCCTGGTGCTGCTGGAAGGGGGAAGCTGAGTATGGAGACTGAAGCAATGACACAGGCCGGTGAACTGACCGTTTTACTGGTGGATGACGAAGTTAATATTCTGCAGGCATTGCAGCGTCTGCTGCGCCGTGAGACCTTCAGGATTGTCACGGCTACTTCAGGCGATGAGGCGCTGAAGCTGCTCGCTCAGCTTTCAAACGTGGCCCTGATCATCTCGGACCAGCGTATGCCGCAGATGAACGGCGCCGAGCTGTTGCGGCGCTCGCGTGAGTTGTCGCCCGATTCATTCCGGGTGCTGCTGACCGGCTACTCAGACTTGGGGGATGCCGTGGATGCCGTTAACCGGGGTGGTATTTTCCGTTACCTGAACAAGCCCTGGGATGATAGCGAACTGCTGCAGATTGTGCGCAGCTCGGTTGAAAGCTACCGTTTGAGCCAGGAGAACAGGCGGCTGCAAGAGCTGGTCAACCAACAGAATCAGGAACTGCAGGACTGGAACCGCAATCTGAAGGAGCGGGTCCTGCAGCAGACAGCTGCGGTACGTCAGAAAAGCGAGGAACTGCAGGAGGCGTTCAGACATCAGAAGGATGCCTATCAGAACATGATCACATCCCTGATATCGCTGGTTGAAATGCGCGGTACACGGACCCGGCTGCATGCTGAAAATGTCGCCCGGCTTGCCTTGCAGGTCGCCACTGAAATGGGACTGGCACCGGAACTGCGCGAGACCATCCGTACGGCGGCACTGCTGCATGACATTGGAGAGATAGGCATGTCAGAAAGAATTCTTATCAAACCGCCGGAATCCCTCAACCATGAAGAGTTTGCAGAGTACAGCCTTCACCCGGTGCGGGCCCAGATTCTGATCGATCCGATTGAAGAGCTGCGCCCGGCCGGTATCCTGATCCGGCATCACCACGAAAAGTTTGACGGCAGCGGTTTCCCTGATGGTCTGGCCGGCGACGCGATCCCGCTGGGGGCCAGGATTATTGCCTACGCTGATCTGGTTGATCGTGCCGCCCGGCAGTGCGCGGGCGATGTTGCAGAACAGGCGCTGCAGCGGACCGACATTCATCTGGGAAAAGCCCTTGATCCCGCACTGCGCGGGCTTTTTCATAAATTTGCACGCTATGTCTACTATCCTGCACCAAAACAGACCAGCAATGTTGATGCCGCTGAGCGGGACATAAGACTGGATGATCTTGAGTCGGGCATGACCCTGTCACGGAGTGTCTACAGTGGTAGCGGCCTGTTGCTGCTGCACAGCGGGCTCAAACTTGACACCAGGAATCTTGAGGCTCTCAGACGATATCGTGAGCTTGATCCGTTTGATGAGCCACTGTACGTCTTCAGACCTGGCCGAATTCCGGCCGGGATCATGGTCTAGGAAGGAGTTTCCCATGCCTGATGCAATCCTGTTGGTTGATGATGAGCCGTCGGTGCTCTCGGCACTGACCCGTGCTTTGCGCAGTGAACGGTATGAGGTGCATGCCGAGCTGAGCGGTGAGTTGGCCCTTGAGCGGATGCGCAGTCAGCCGTTCAAGGTGGTCATCTCTGATGAGCGGATGGCCAGGATGCAGGGGTCAGAGTTTCTGGCCATTGTTCGCAGGAATTATCCTGGTACGGTACGCATCCTGTTGACCGGCCATGCCAGTCTGGAGGCGGCCATGCGGGCGGTTAATGAAGGCGGGGTTTACAAGTTTCTGGTCAAACCGTGGGATGACACGGCCTTGAAGCAGACAGTGCGCGAAGCGATTGCCAAACATGATGTTGAACAGGAGGCCTGGCGTATTTTCAGTATGCTGCAGCAGCAACAGTCAAATCTTGATGGCCTTGAAGATCTGTATCCCGGCATCAGCCATGTTGAGCGGGCTCCGGACGGCAGACTGATGATGCCTGAAATGTCTGATGCAGAGCTTGACTCCCTGCTGTGGCAGTGTGAACAGATCGTTCACGGCTTCTCTGAACAGAGTGATGCAGCCGGTCAGATGCAGGAGTTGCTGATCAACCGAATGGCTGGAAAAGTGTGAGTAACCAGAAAGGGTGTCAGATGAAAAGACTGTTATGTTATCTGCTTGTGCTGCTGGGTATGGCGCTGCAGCCGATTCAGGCTGCAGCTGCCGATCAGCTGATCCTCGGGGTGGCCCCCCATACCAGTGCCCGGATCATACTTGAGATGTATCAGCCGTTGCGGCTGCACCTGGAAAAAGAGATCGGCATGCCGGTGGATGTGGTAACCGCTCCGGACTTCACGGTCTTTGCGCAGCGCGGGTTGCAGCAGGAGTTTGACATTGCGGTTACCACCGGCCAGCAGGCCCGTCTGCTGCAGGTGGATGCCGGCTACCTGCCGCTGTTGACCTATCAGGCCGATTTCAAGGCCGTTGCCCTGGTGGCGGCTGCCAGCCCTTACCGCCGTGCTGCCGACCTGCAAGGGAAGAGTGCGCTGGGGCTCAGCCCCACCTCGCAGGTCACGGTCTGGGGCCAGCACTGGCTGGAGGATAACGGGCTCAAGGGGATGAAGATCAGATACGTCAGCGCTTCCGACAGTGTGGCCCAGCTGCTGGTGGCCGGGGAGGCGGCGGTGGGGTTTACCTCGCTGGCCAATTACCAGAAACTGACGCCTGAGCTGCAGCAGCAGCTGAAGATTCTGGCCCAAAGCAGATCCATGGCCGGCCGGATCTATCTGCTTAACAAGCGGCGGGCAGGGTTGCAGAAGAAGATTGAGGCAGCACTCTGGTCCTTTGCCGCAAGCGAGGCCGGTAAAAAGTATTTCAGCACCAACCGGCTGGAAGGCTATCGTCTGCTGGAGCGAAACGAGCTGCAATCCATGGACCGCTACGCCGCTGAGGTACGCCGGGTACTGGCCGGCAGCAAATGAACCGGTTCGCCCTGTGGCATACGGTGCGCGGACGGCTGCTGCTGCTTGCCATCGGTGTAGAGATGCTGATGCTGACGGTGCTGGTGGTTAACAGCGCCCGGCTGCTCTATGGCGCCATGACCCATCAGAATACCTGGCATGCACAGCAGATTGCACCGGTGCTGAATGCCGCCCTGACGGCACCGCTTGCCCAGCGGGATTACGCCACGGTGCAGGCGGTGCTGGATGAAAGCCGGGCCACCGATGAGCTGCTCTACCTGCTGGTGGTGGATCGTCAGGGGGTGCGGGTTGCCTCAAGCGGCGCTTTGGTGCAGGAGCTGAAAGAGCTGCCGAGTATCAGCTCGTTCAGCATGGCCCGTCACCCAAGCCTTCCCCGCTACGATGTCATGGTGCCGATACTGCAGAGCGGACAGCGGCTGGGAACACTCTACTTCGGGGTCAATCTGACCAGGGTGCTTGATGCCCGGAGAGAGCTGCTGCTGCAGGGGATCGGCATTGCCGTGGGCGAGTTGCTGCTTTCATCACTGGTGCTGTTGCTGCTGGGCTACTGGCTGACCCGTCATCTGGGAGAACTGACCCGGGCCAGCCTGGAGGTGGCCGCCGGCAATCTGACCCCCACCGCACTGCCGGAAGGCAGGGATGACGTGGGACAGCTGGGGGTTGCCTTCAACACCATGTCCCGCGCCATTGCCGAGCGGGTGCAGGAACTTGACCGGCAGACCGCGCTGCTGACGGCAACCATCAATTCATCGGTGGATATCCTTTTCTATAAAGACCTGCAGGGGGTCTATCTGGGGTGTAATCCGGCCTTTGCCGAGTTTGTGGGAAAAAGCCGGGATGAGATCATCGGCCATTGCGACCATGACCTGTTTGAGCCTGTTGTGGCAGATGCCTTCCGTGAGCAGGACCGGCAGATGCTGGCAAACGGCATCTCCCGCAGTAATGAGGAGTGGGTTTCGTATCCGGATGGCCATTGGGTGCTGCTGGAGACCCGCAAATCAACCCTGCGAGATCATGACGGTGCCATTATCGGTCTGATCGGCATCAGCCGCGATATCACTGACCGCAAACGAATGGAAGAGGCGCTGCACGATCAGGCGGTTCATCTTGAACAGGAGATGGCCGAGCGTCAGAAGGCCCAGGAGGCGTTGCAGGCCAGGGCGGTTGAGCTGGAAGAGTTGAACCGTACCCTTGAATCCAGGGTGCAGGAAGAGCTGCAGAAAAACCGCGAAAAAGACACCATCCTGCTGCAGCAGGACAAACTGGCCTCCATTGGTCAGCTGGCAGCCGGGGTGGCCCATGAGATCAATAACCCGATGGGGTTTATCATGAGTAATCTGAGCACATTGAGGGAGTATTCTCGCGCTCTGGTACAGTACCATGGCTACATGGACAAGAAAAGGTCCGCTGCCGGATCTGATCTTCTGCAGCTGCAGCAGGAGTTGGATATTCCCTTTATTCTGGATGATATGCCGTCGCTGGTGGCCGAATCGCTGGAGGGGGCCGAGCGGGTCAAGAAGATCGTGGAGGACCTTAAATCCTACGCCCGTAGTGATGAGAACCGTTTTACCGAGGCAGACCTGAACCAGCTTGTGCAGAGTACCATCACCATCGTCCGCAATGAGATCAGATATGTGGCTGAACTGCAGCTGAACCTGGGGGATCTGCCGCAGATCCTCTGTATTCCCCAGCAGATCAACCAGGTTATTACCAATCTGCTGATCAATGCGGCCCAGGCCATACAGGGTAAAGGGATCATCACCGTTACCACCAGGGCCGAAACAGGGCGGGTACTGCTGAAGGTCCGCGATACCGGCTGCGGCATGACTGAAGATGTGCAGCGCCGGATCTTTGATCCGTTTTTTACCACCAAGGAGGTGGGCAAGGGGACCGGACTTGGCCTGGCCATCTGCTACGACATCATCAAAAAGCACCAGGGGGATATCGAGGTGGAGAGTAAGCCGGGTATCGGAAGCATCTTCAGGGTCTGGCTGCCGACAGCCTCTGCAGAAGCGTTGGGGCAAGCTTGACCGTGACCTGCGCTGTGGTACGCTGTACAGAACGCTATCAAACGTACGGGTGGAGTATGAAACTCAAGATCAGATGCGCACTGCAGTTGCTGGTGCTGGGGGTGGCGCTGCCGCTGCTGCTGGTGGTGGGGTACTATATCCACACCGACCGGCAGGGGGCGCTCAAGCGGACTGAGCAGAACATGCAGCTGCTGGCCCAGATAACGGCAATCAACGCCAACGACCTGTTTGACCATACCCGCTGGCTGATTGAGCAACTGGCACAGCGCAGCCAGACCGGGCAGTCTGCCCTTTGCTCCGGCACGGTCAAGGAGCTGCTCAGCTACCACCATGAGTATACCAACATCGTCTACACCGATCATGAAGGTACGGTTACCTGCTCGGCCCTGCCGTTGCCGGGCAACCGGCAGGTATCGGTCAAAGAGAGCCCCTGGTTTGGCCGTTTCCTTGCAAAGCCAGGTTTCAAGATCTCACCGCCGATTCTCGGGCCGATTACCGGCAAGGCGGTGGTGGTCTGCAGCTACCCGATCCAGTCTCCGGACGGTTCACTGGCCGGGGCACTACATCTGCCCATTGACCTGACCCGTTTCCACCTGCACCTGCCGGTACAAACGCTGCCGACCGGCAGCAGTTATGGCCTTATGGATCATACCGGTGCCGTGCTGTGGCGCAGCAAGGATATGACGACCGAGGTAAACAGCGGACCGCTGTCAGAGGCGCGTCAACAGCTGCTGGCCGTGCGGAACGGCTCCTTTGCGGCCCGCGCCGCCGATGGCATCACCTACTACCATACCGTACAGGAGCTGGAGGGATACGAGCTGCTGGCCTATGTGCGGGTACCGGCTGATGCGATTCTGCAGCAGGCCAACCAGCGCGCCGTTGCCGGCAGCCTGATCGCCCTGACAACCCTGCTGCTGCTCAGCAGCCTGGGTTTTATCCTGTTCCGCCGTATCAGCGGCCCGATTGAAGAGCTGGCCGAGACAGCCCGGGCCGTGCGTGACGGTGATACCAGCAGACGAGCCCTGGCGGGCGGTCCGCCCGAGATTGCCGACACTGCCACTGAATTCAACGCCATGCTGGATCAGCTGGTGGCCAGTGAAGCCCGTTTTCATACCCTGGTGGAACAGATCAGCGTGGCGGTCTTTCTGATCCGTGACGGCAGGTTAATCATGGGTAACCAGGCCATGAGCCGGATGAGCGGCTACCCGATGGAAGAGCTGATCGGCGCTGATTTTGCCCTGCTGGTGCATCCCGACGACCGTGATCTGGTGCGGGAACGGGCCGCTCTGCGGCTCTCCGGCCTGAAGCTGCCGGAGCAGTACGACATCCGCACCATCACCAGAAACGGTGAAAGCGGCTGGGCCAGCCTGAGCATCAAGGCCATTACCCTGGATGGTCAGCCCTGCCTGCTTGGTAGCGTGCTTGATATTTCAGACCGGATACGGGCCGAAGACGAACGTCGCCGCCGTCTGGAGGCAGAGCAGGCCTCCCGCGCCAAATCAGCCTTTCTGGCCACCATGAGCCATGA
>CAZYMK010000092.1:0-10502 GCA_964648885.1 uncultured Geobacter sp.
TCCTGACTGTCAAAGATGGTGGCGATTGACTTTTTAATGGCGGTACGGCGCCGCTGCTCATTAGACTTTTTCTTCATCTCTTCATCACCGACGATCCTGATGACTTCATCAACAGTTGTCTTAATCGTGGCGGTAACCGTAGCAAAGGCGTGGGTGGTGGTCAGCAGGCAAGCAAGGAAAACAAGAACGATGCGGGTCAACATGTGATAACCTCCTTGAGAGCGGTAGTACGGCTAGGGTTGGGCCGTTACAGGGTGTTCGCCCATGGCGTAGTCAAGGTTGGCCTTGGCCATCAGATAGTCGTAGATGGCCTGGTAGTGGGCAGCCTTCATCTTACCGTATACCTCGACCGCATCAAAGACGTCACGCGGGTTTCCCACGCCGAAATCAAAGTTGGCCAGGGCAGCAGCCCCCCACTTTCTGGCACTCTGGTAGGCATGAAGAGTGATATCAACACTCTTCTGCTGTTCCTGCATCTCAAGCCAGGCCTTCTGCACCTGCAGCGGTATATAGCTGTCGGCATAGCGCTTGGTGCTTGAGAGGCGGTTCAATTGCGCTTGTTCAGCAGCGACCCTGGCTCCGGTGATGCCGAAATCAAGTTTCCATTTAAACCCCAGGGCTACGCCGCCGTAGGCGTGATTGAAGGTGTCAGTAATATAGGGATTTTTGATTCGGTCGCGATCATCAGCATAGGCCCAGGAAAAGATGCCTGCCAGAAAAATATCAGGATAATAGTTAGATCTGGCTGCCTCAACCAGGGCGGTGCGGGCAGCCATACCTTCAGCAAGTTGTTTGAATTCTGGACGTTGTGTTCGGGCGCGTTCAATAACAGCGGACAGCTCAGGCGTCTGTTCCTTGGGCATCTCCAGTCGTTCGGCTGCTACGTTGACATCCACCTGATCTCCCAGGGTCAGCCGTGCCTTCAGGGCGGCCAGGGCCAGCTTCTCTCCTTTGATTGCCTCTTCCATGTACTTGTTTACCGCACCGGCATAGGCGTCAATCTTGAACAGGTCCATCGGGTCGCCGGAGGCAGATTCATTGTCGATCATCTGCTGGACCTTCTGCTTGCCCTGCAGCATATACAGTTGCAGCTCAGCCAGGACATTCTGGAGTTCACGGGCCAGCAACACGCCATAGTAGTATTTTTTGACCTCCAGGGCGACTTCGTTTCCTTTCTGGCGTTTACGCGACTTGTCAACCTCCATGCCGTGGGTGGCTGCCTTCATGTTCTCGCTGATCTTGCCGAAGGTCCAGAGCGGCTGCGTAACCATTACGTCTGCACTGGTGAACCAGGTGAGATCGCGGATGCTGAACGCCTTGCTGGTGTTTACGGAGGGCGCTATATCTTCACGTCTGGCACCGGGAGCCGGTCCGAAGAGCGACAGGACATTGATCTGTGGATAACGGTGTGACTTGGCTTCGTCCAGCTTGCTGGCCGTGAACGCCAGGTCTGCCTGGGCCTCATCGATTTCAGGCGAAGCCTGTAATGCGGTACGGATGCATGTATCCAGATCCAGCACCAGCGTGGTATGTCCCGGGCTGCCGGCAACGGTTGTAGAGGCGCTGACAAGAACGGCAAAAACTACCGCCAGGGTGCTGCGTACCGCCTGCTTCATGGGTCTCTGCTCCTAATCTACCTTGCCGTGGATAAACTTGCTGACCAGCTCTTCAATATCAATGGCTGATTCGGTCTCGCGAATCCTGCCGCCATCCTTCAGGAACTGGTCAGAGCCGCCAGGCTTGAGCTTGATGAATTTGTCACCAATGATACCGCTGGTACGTACCGATGCGATTACATCGTCACCCACGGTAATATTGTCCTTGATTTTGAGCGTTACTTCAGCCTGATCACCACTTGCATTGGAAAGGCCGATCCGTTCGACCGAGCCGATTTCAACGCCGGCCAACTCAACGCGTGCGCCGGGTTTCAGGCCGGAGACCGAGTCAAAACGGGCGGTAACGCGATAGTTATTGCCGCCGATCAACTCCATCTTGCCGAGCTTGATGGAAAGGTATCCCAGACAGAGGATGCCGATCAGCATGAATACTCCTACGGTGAGCTCAAGTTTTGCATTGTTCATGGTTATGCTGCTCCGCTGTTGATCGGGCCGTCCAGGCTGCCGCTGATAAACTGCCGCACCACCGGATGCTCCGAGGTCTGAATGTCGTGGGGCGTGCCGAACTGCAGTATCTCACCCCGGTAGAGCATGGCCACCTGATGGGCCACGTCAAAGATGTCAGGTATGTCATGTGAAACGATGACCGCAGTAAAGCCGAACTTCTGCTGGGTGTCCTTGATCAGCTGATGAATTGCCCGGCGTATGACCGGATCAAGCCCGGTGGTTGGCTCGTCAAACAGAATGATCTCAGGCTTCAGAAGCAGTGCCCGTGCCAGTCCGACCCGCTTTTTCATGCCGCCGGACAGCTCGTCAGGGTACTTGTGATCAACATTCCTCAGGCCGACTTCCTGCAGTGCTGTAGCGACTCGCTCGCTGATCTCGGTCTTGTTGAGTGTGGTCTTCTCTTCCAGGGGAAAAGCCACATTTTCGAAGACGGTCATGGAGTCGAACAGGGCAGCGTTCTGGAACACCATGGCAAATTTTTCGCGCACTCGATTGAGATGTGAGCGGCGCAGGCCGACAATACTCTGACCATCAACCAGCACATCACCCTGGTCTGGTTGCAGCAGGCCGATCATATGTTTGAGCAAGACGCTTTTTCCCTCACCGCTGGGGCCGATGACGGCAGTGATCTTGCCGGCCGGGACGGTCAGGTTGAGTCCGTTCAGGACGCGCTGGCTGCCAAAGCTCTTATGGAGATCAATGAGGGAGATCACAGCAGCACCGAGGTGAGGAAGTAGTCCCAGATCAGGATCAGCACCGAGGTGAGTACCACCGACTCTGTGGTGGCCCTTGAGACTCCTTCAGCACCGTGACCGGCGTAATAGCCCTTATAGCAGCCGATCCAGGCAATGATGACCCCAAACGAGAATGATTTGACAAAGCCGGAGTAGACATCCTTCCATTCAACCGATTTGTACATTTCACTGAAGTAGGCACCAGGGTTGACCCCCAGCAGCTTGACCCCCACCAACCAGCCGCCGAAGATACCGACCACATCAAAAATGGCGCATAAAAGCGGCATAGAGATCATGGCAGCGATAAACTTGGGAGAAATAAGATATTTGTACGGGTCAAGCGCCATGGTTTCCAGGGCGTCAATCTGTTCGCTGATCCGCATGATACCGATTTCTGCGGTGATGGCTGAGCCTGCCCGGCCGGTCACCATCAGCGCAGAGAGCACCGGTCCCAGTTCACGGATCAGTGAGAGGGCTACAGCGGTCCCCAACATCCCTTCCGACCCGAATTTAGTCAGGGTGTAGTACCCTTGCAGTCCCAGCACCATGCCGGTAAAGGCTGCGGTCAGCACGATCACAAACAGGGATTTGGCACCGATGAAGCGGATCTGTTTCAGGACATGTACCGGACGCCCGGGCCGGCGCACCAGTGAATAGAGTGCATAGGCCAGAAACTGCCCGGTTCTTCCAAGTTCCTGGAGCTGTGTGAGGGTCCAGTGTCCTATGGCCTGAATCTGCGTACGCATCGGATTGTTGATCCTTTTTCTAAGGTAAGGCAAATGGAAACTATACCGGTAAGCAGATGAATTGTAAAGTGGTGAAAATTAGCGTTCTTTCAGTTTGCCATCTGATCGGATCGTGAAACGGTGTCCACGCCAGGTCACCTGGTTTCCGGTAAAGGCAGCAAGCCAGGTGGCACTGGCCAGCAGGTCGCGCAGGGGGAGCAGCCAGCCCCAGCGGGGCAGGAGGTTGTCGGCAAGAAAGCAACGGCTGAAGATGGTGCTGATGGAGAGTCGAAGCAGGTAGAAGAGCGCTATGGCGGTGAGGGCGGCTGGCAGTGGTCCCAGCAGCAGGGCGGCGATAATCCCCAGACCGGGCAGAGTGATACCTGAGGCCAGGTAACCGACGGGGCGGCTGACCCGCATGGTGCGTGACCAGCGTAACTGACGGCTGAAGATGGTGTAAAAACTCTCCGGTCTGAGCATGCTCTCGACAAACTGGCTGTCCAGCACTAAATGCCAGCCTGCGCGGTGGATCTGGTTGCCCAGCTGGTAGTCGTCGGCAAGGTACTCCACCAGTGCATGGAGGCCGCCGATCTGGAGCAGTGCCTCCCTGCGGAAGGTCATGGCGGCGCCAAGGGCAAATGAGAGCCCCTCAAGCCTGATTGCCGTCACTACGTTTGGGATCATTTCGGTGCTGAAGGCCAGGGCCTCAAAGGCGGTAGCCGGGCCATGCACCTGTGAGCTGCGGTAAGGTGACGTGACCAGCCCGACATCATGGGCTTTGAAATGGGCCGTTACCGAGCGCAGGAAGGTCTCGTCGACCCTGATATCACTGTCGCAGATCATCAGCAGGTCGTGCCTTGCCAGATCAAAGCCGTTGATCAGGTTTGAGACCTTGTAGTTGGGGCCATATATGGTGGAATTAATCTGCAGGCTGATGTCGTGATGGGGGAAGTCGGCCATCAGTCTGTGGATAACCGGTATGACCGGATCGTCTGCCTGGGCTGCGCAGAAGATCAACTGTATCTGACCGCTGTACTGCTGGCGGCAGAACGAGGCGAAGTTCTCGTAACTCCCTTCATCCATCCCCTTGACCGGCTTCAGGATGGAGATGGACAGCTCAGTGGCATCGGTAGCGTGTACACCTTCAAGGGAACGCCTTTTAAAAAAGTCGTGCCCGCACCAGAGGGTGAGCAGCCCGTAGACGGTAGCAGGTGTCAGGGCCAAAAAAGGAAGCAGGTTACGGTACATCAGCGCCTCTGCCGTTTTGCACCAGCAGACAGAACGGTGCTGCAGCTGATACGTTCAGTTGTCCCATCTGCCAGACAAAGTAGGTGCGGGGGGGGAGGCCGGCTGCCCACGTCTGTACCGCCGTCGTCTCAGTATCGCCACCGGCGTGTCCGGGGTAGCAGGTGATCAGCAGCAGCCCTCCGGGTGCCAGCAGCTGCAGTGACTGGTCAAGGGCGGCCAGTGTTGTGTCCGGTACGGTGGTAATCGTGCGGGAAGAGCCCGGCAGCCACCCCAGGTTAAAGATCACAGCCTGGACCGGATGCTGCACCAGTTCCAGCATTCGCTCATGACCCGTGTGCAACAGCGTCACCTGTCGCGACAGGCCAGCCTCGGCCAGTCGGGCTGCAGTGCGCTGCAGGGCTGCCTCCTGGATGTCAAAGGCCCAAACATGACCGCCTGGGCCTGCCAGTTCGGCCAGCAACAGCGTATCTTTGCCGTTGCCGCAGGTGGCGTCCACCAGTTGACTGCCTGGCAGCACATAGTGCCGCAGCAGCAGATGGGTAAGCGCCACCGGACCGCGTAACACGGGTGGATATGTGGGTAGCTGGTTTGGCATGGCAGCAAGGTAGCAAATGGCGGGTAAGGCTGCCAACAGGTTTGTTTGCGATTGGAGCGTATTTCATGCTACTGATGCAGCCATGATCAAGACCTGTCTTATCCCTACACGGCTCAGCGGTGCACGTCTGGACGACGCGCTGGCGCAGCTGGCCGAGATCTCGAAAGGCGAGGCACGCCGCATCATCGACCGTGGCGGTTGTGCTGTCAATCAGGCTATGGTGCGTGTGGCATCGCGCAAGGTCAAAGATGGCGACACCCTGACAGCGGGGCTGATGCAACCCGGTGAGTTTCACGAACTGCTGCTGTCCCCCGAGGCACTTGTGTATCAGAACGGCGACCTGCTGGCGGTCAACAAGCCGTGCGGGATTGCCAGCCAGCGGACTCCCTATCAGTTGAAAGGCACGCTGGAGTACTGGGTGGCCGAAGAGTTTGCCCGCCAAGGGATCAGAGAGCCGGTGCGAGTGGTACACCGGCTTGACCGTGGCACCTCAGGTTTAATGCTGTTCCCCAAGCATCGCCAGGCAGCAGCCTGGTTGTCGGATCTTTTTAAGCAGGGCACCATACAGAAGCGGTATCTGGCCGTGGTAACCGGTAATCCCGTGCAGCAGGCATGGGCGGCTGATGGTCCAATTGGTAAGATTGGTGCTTCCCGATGGGGCGTTGTGCCTGAAGGACGGCCTGCCTTGACCGAGTTTCGTCTGCTTGAGCGCACCAATGATTTTGCTTTGATTGAGGCACTACCTCGTACCGGCAGAACGCACCAGATACGGGTGCATCTTGCTGCAATTGGACTACCGATTGTTGGCGATCGCACCTATGGCGGCGTTCAGGCAGAGCGGATGCTGCTGCACTGCCGTGAACTGGTTTTTTCTGACAAAAGCGGGGCGCTGCACCAGCTTTGTGCTGAACCGGACGAAGTGTTTTGCCGGTTGTACGATGTGAGTCGGATGAACTTATCCTGAATGCCCAGAAAGTTATTGGCAGTGGTCCCGGCTTTATGATAGGGTGCCATCCCTGCAACATAGAAGTATAAATAACATTTATTTTCAGTTGGTTAGGTGTTTTGTGTATGCCGAAAATTATCTGTATTGCCAATCAGAAGGGTGGCGTGGGAAAGACCACTACCGCCATCAACCTGGCCGCAGCACTGGCTGCTGCTGAGCGTCCCACGCTGCTGGTGGATATCGATCCCCAGGGGAACGCCACAAGCGGCGTCGGTGTGGACAAGGCTCAGCTGCAGCACTCGGTCTACGACCTGCTGATTAACGATGCAGCCCCAGAGACCCTGCTGGTTAAAACCGAACACCCCTACCTGCATCTACTGCCGGCTACGGCTGACCTTGCCGGAGCTGAGCTGGAGCTTGCCACGGAGGTCGGTCGGGAGCAGAAGCTGAAACTGGCGTTACAGCCGTTTGTCCAGCAATACCAGTATGTCCTGATTGATTGCCCACCCTCCCTCAGCCTGCTGACCGTCAACGCCATGACAGCAGCAGATTCGGTGCTGATCCCCCTGCAGTGCGAATTTTACGCCATGGAAGGGTTGTCGCAGATCCTTAACACCATCCGACTGGTGCAAAAGGGATTGAATCCGAAGATTGTCATAGAGGGAATTCTGCTGACCATGGCCGATGCCCGCAATCGTCTCTCAAAGGATGTGGAAGATGAGATACGCACGCACTTTGCCCAAGAGGCGTTTGAGACGGTTATTCCCCGCAACGTGCGGTTGTCTGAGGCCCCAAGTCACGGTAAGCCGATCATCTATTATGATATCACCTCCAAAGGTGCCACTGCCTACCTGCAGCTGGCTCGTGAGCTGATTCAGCGGGAGGGCCGTCATGCTTAAAAAAGGCGCTCTTGGTCGAGGGATGGCTTCCCTGCTGCCGGTTGTCGCTGCTGCTGACGACAGAAGCTACTTCCTCTGTCCCATAGAACAGATCAGGCCCAATCGTAACCAGCCCCGCAAGCAGTTTGCGCCGGATAAGCTGGAGGAGCTGGCTGCCTCTATCCGTGAAAAAGGGGTGATCCAGCCGCTGGTGGTGACCAAAAAAGAAGGGTGCTACGAGATCATTGCCGGTGAGAGGCGCTGGAGGGCTGCCCAGAAGGCCGGGTTGCGTGAACTGCCGGTGGTCATCCGTGAGGCCAGTGAAGACGCGATTATGGAGCTGGCCCTGATCGAGAACATTCAGCGTGAAGATCTGAATGCCATTGAAGAGGCTCAGGCCTACAAGTCACTGGTTGAGCATTTTGGCATATCGCAGGAAGAAGTTGCCCGGCGGGTTGGTAAAAATCGTACCACCGTTACTAATGCCCTGCGTCTTTTGAAACTGCCGGAAGAGATCCAGAAGGATGTGGTGGAAGAGCGGATGACCATGGGACACGCCCGGACACTACTTGGTCTTGACAACGTCGAACAGCTCTTGAAGGCCCGTAGCGAGATATTGCACCGGCAGCTAAGTGTCAGGGCGACCGAAGAATTGGTAAACCGGATGAAGCGCGGCGTAAAGACAACGGTAAAGCCTGCCCGGCAACCGGACCTTTTGATGAGCTCACTCGAGGAAGAACTGCAACGCCAGTTTCAGACGCGGATTGCCATCCGACGCAACACAACCGGTAAAGGGGCGCTTGAAATCCATTTTAGTTCGGCAGATGAGTTGACCAGGATTATCGATATGCTGCAGTCGTGATCCATTTATGCAACGGCCCGGCTACTTTTTGATTGACACGAATTGCACTACCATGATAGCTAACCAGCGTTTACGCCTGACCATTCGGCCAGGCATCTTTTTGTGGTACACAGTATACAATTTAATGCATGCAGGATAAGGGGTAGGCCGTGATCAATCTCGATCTCGCATTTGTTGTGCAGATAATCAACTTTGGGCTGCTGGTATTCGTTTTGAACATGCTTTTGTTCAAGCCGGTGCGTGCACTGCTGGCTCAGAGGCGTCAGGAAATTCAGTCTGCCTGTGAACGTGCCGTGGCCGTTGATGAGCAAGTAGCAAGCAAGGTGGCTCAATACGAGACACGTTTGCGTGATGCCAAGACTGAAGTGGCTGCCAGACGTGCCGAGTTGCTAAAAGAGGCCCAGGCTGAAGAGTCAGGGGTTATGGACAAGGCCCGCCAGGAGGCTGCTTCCTCTCTTGCTTCGCTGCGCGAACGTGTTGCTCAGGAGTCTGTTGCTGCTCGTGTATTGCTGCAAAATCAGGCCGAGCTGCTTTCAGATGACATTTGTAAGAAATTGCTGGGGAGGAGTCTCTAAGGTCATGCAGATGCGTAACAGACGTCATACCCGTTCGATACTCTCCGGCTTGATTGTGGTCACCTCTGTCGCTGTGGCAACAGCAGCCGTCGCTGCCGGTGGGGACGGCCACCATGTTGATACCGCTGCACTGATGAAGGATTTTGGCTGGCGAGTAGTCAACTTTATCGTGCTGGTCGGTGTTTTGATTTGGGCGATAAAAAAGGCTAACCTGAAAGGTGCGCTGGCTGAGCGACAGGTCCAGATTGAAAAGAATCTGCGTGAGGCCCGTGAAGCCCGTGAAGCTGCCGAGGCGAAGCTGAAGGAGTACACGGAGAAGCTTGAAAAGGCTAACCAGGAGATAGATGCGCTGCGTGTTGCCATGCTGAAAGAGGCAGAGTCAGAGAAGCAGCGTATTATTGCTGAGGCTCAGGCTGCTGCTGTCAAGGTTACGGCTCAGGCTTCTCAGGCTGCTGATCAAGAGGTCTTGAAGGCCCGGGCAGAACTGCGTGGAGAAGCTGCCCGGCTTGCGGTTGAGCTGGCCGGAGGCAAACTTGCTGGTGCCGTGCAGAAGGCTGATCATGACCGCTTTGTAGAGGGTTATCTTGGGAAGGTGGTGCAACTGTGATCAATAACGCCATTGCCAGACGGTATGCCAAGGCGCTGGTCCAGCTTGGCTCAGAAAAAAATCTGATTGATCGCTTCAGTCAGGAACTGAAAGTAGTTGACGGGGTTTTTGCAGGCAATGCAGAGTTGCGGTCTGTATTTGCTAACCCTGCCTTTACTGCGGATCAAAAGAAACAGATCATGCGTGATCTGATTGCACGTATGCAATGCTCGGAGCTGGTGGCAAATTTCCTTTTGCTGCTGGTGGATAAAAACCGGGTTGCCTGTCTGTCGCAAATTGTTGAGACCTATGAAACGCTGGCTGATGAGCAGTCCGGTGTCATTCGTCCGGTAATTACAACCGCTTTTGCATTGGATGATACCCAGATCAATGCCATTAAAGGTGCGCTGGAGCAAAAAACCGGTAAAAAAGTAGTGCCACAAGTAAAGGTTGATCAATCTCTGATCGGTGGTGTTGTTACCCAGATCGGCGATATCGCATACGATAGCAGTGTTAAAACTCAGTTAGCACGGATTCACGATATACTACAGAAGGGGTAAACGCTTCTATGGAACTCAGAGCCGAAGAAATTAGCGAAATCATCAAGAAACAGATTAACGAGTATGGCAAAGAGGTAGAGGTATCGGAGACCGGTACCATTATCTCCATCGGAGACGGTATTGCCCGTATCCATGGCCTGGCTGGCGCCATGGCCGGTGAGCTGCTGGAATTTCCCGGCGGCGTATCCGGTATGGTTCTCAACCTTGAGGAAGATAACGTCGGTGCCGCTATTCTTGGTGAATTTGCCGAGATCAAAGAAGGCGATACGGTCAAGCGTACCGGCCGTATTACCGAGGTACCGGTTGGCGACGCCCTGATTGGCCGCGTAGTGAACGCCATTGGCCAGCCAATTGACGGCAAAGGTCCGATCAACACCAGCACCTTTAGTAAGGTGGAGATCAAGGCGCCAGGCATTGTTGCCCGTAAATCGGTTCATCAGCCGATGGCCACCGGCCTCAAGGCGATCGACTCCATGGTTCCAATCGGTCGTGGTCAGCGAGAGCTGATCATTGGTGACCGTCAAACCGGCAAGACTGCTGTTGCCATTGACACAATCATCAATCAGAAGGGTGGCGATGTTATTTGTATCTATGTTGCCATCGGCCAGAAGCGCTCAACGGTTGCTCAGGTCGTATCCAAGCTGACCGAACACGGCGCCATGGATTACAC
>CAZYMK010000093.1:0-6864 GCA_964648885.1 uncultured Geobacter sp.
GACCGGGTTCTGCTTAACCTGGATTTTGTCACTGAAGAAACCCTTGCCAGGGCGATAGCCACCTACGTAGACCGCTCCTTTGTCCATCTGGACAAGATCAGGAGCAATGTCAAAACAGGGCTTGCCAAAAGCATCATCATGTTCAGTACCGCTCCGCACAAAATGGCGCCGATCGCCCTTGACGGGAAAGCGATCACCATTGCCATGAACCGTCCGCTGCCGCACCAGGAGCTGAAACGGCTGGAAGAGCTGATCAAGTTAAAGGTGATGACGGTTATCGCCCCGGAAAGCGAGATAGTTGAGGCCCAGCTTCGGGACTCTGTGCTTTCCGGCGGTGCCAATCTTGAAGACCGTGGCATTGAAATTCCCGACAGCATCATGGAGATTATGGCGGGGGAGACAGAAGAGACGGCTGTTGAACATGATGCGCAACGGGTAACCGAGCAGGACAGCCTGCTGGTCAAGCTGGTCAACAAGATCATTTATGACGCGTACCAGCAGAAGGCTTCCGACATCCATATTGAGCCCTATCCGGGGAAAAACGATATCATGGTCAGGATGCGGGTAGATGGCAAGTGCCTGATTTACCAGAAGCTGCCCTGCAAATATAAATACGCCATCCCTTCCCGGATCAAGATTATGGCTGAACTGGACATTGCGGAACGGCGCAGACCACAGGACGGAAAGATCGATTTCAAGCGTTACGGGCCGGTGGATGTGGAACTGCGGGTTGCAACAATGCCCACGGTTGGCCACCTTGAAGATGTGGTCATCAGACTGCTGAATGTTGGCAAACCGATGCCGTTCAAGCAGCTGGGCCTGACCAGACGTAACAGCACCGTATTTGAAACCGCCATAAAAAAGCCGTACGGCCTGATTCTGGTTGCCGGGCCAACCGGTTCCGGCAAGACGACCACGCTGCATGCCGCCATCGCCTCGATCAACAGTTCCGAGGTAAAAATCTGGACCGCCGAAGATCCGGTGGAGATCACCCAGAAGGGGTTGCGCCAGGTCCAGACCAACGCAAAAATTGGCTTGACCTTTGCCACGATCCTGCGTTCCTTCCTGCGACTTGATCCGGATGTCATCATGGTTGGTGAGATGCGTGATCTGGAAACCGCCTCCATTGCCATTGAGGCCTCCTTGACCGGTCATCTGGTCTTGTCAACACTGCACACCAATTCCGCCCCGGAAACCGTCATGCGTCTGTTGGAAATGGGGCTTGATCCCTTCAGTTTTTCCGATTCGCTGCTCTGCGTCCTTGCCCAGCGCCTGGCTGCCAGCCTCTGTGGTCATTGCAGGCAGCAGTACCGACCGGAAGCTGCTGAACTAAAAAAACTTATTGATGAATACGGTGCGGAGGCCTTTGCCGCAAATGGTATCAGCAGAGAAAAGATCGTGCTTGCCAGGCCGGTTGGGTGTGACTACTGCCATAAGACCGGCTACCTTGGGCGGATTGGCATCCATGAACTGCTTGAGTGCAGTGATACCATGAAGGGACTGATCAGGATCAAATCAGGGACCGAGATACTCCGCAAACAGGCCATGAGCGAAGGGATGACAAGCCTGAAACAGGACGGTATCTTGAAGGTGATGCAGGGACTAACGGAAATCCAGGAAATCAGGCGGGTGTGTATCAGGTAACCCGCTGCAGAGGGCATTGGCGTTGTGACCATGCGCTCACTGCCCCCCTGCCCCAATCCGCTGTTACAGCTAACGCACAAACAGATGGCGTTGCGGATAGGTTGCTCATCATCAACAAAAAGAACGGTTTTCATGCCTCCACCTCCCGAAATACCGATACGACCGACTCTTTGCTTCCAAAGAAAATGATGTGTATCAAAGTTTGAGATTAGCGACAATCTTCAGCCAGATTGTAGTGCTAAAGACCGTTCGCCCTGAGCTTGTCGAACGGTGGACAGTCTTGAGCTGAAGATTATCAGTAATGAGGTCAAAATTTGCGTCAGTCTTTTGGTTCTTGAGCGCCTTCCGCTACTGCTTTCAACACCTCTCGCAACTGATCAAAGGTGTAGGGTTTGCTGAGTATTCCTGCCATATCCTCTCGGGGAATCTGCGAGGTGACACCCGCATCACTAAAACCGCTGGTGATAATGATCGGCAGTTCTGGTTTCAATTTTTTCAGCTCCCTGAACAACTCATAACCATCCATGACAGGCATGCCAAGGTCAGTCATAACAAGGGTAATGTATTCCCCGTTCTTCTGATACAACTCCAATGCTTCCTTGCCGTTTAGTGCTTCAATAACCGAAAATCCGAGCGCCTTCAAAAGTATTTTTGCAACCATGATAAGTTGTGGTTCATCTTCAACCAGCAGGACCGTGCCACTGCCTTGCCACGGTACCGGGGAAACATGAGGGAGTGATTTCTCTCCAGTGGCTGCACTGATCTGTAAAGGCAGATAAACCTTGAAGGTTGTTCCCTGACCTGGCTGACTGAAAAGCTGT
Source organism: uncultured Geobacter sp. (assembly GCA_964648885.1). GTDB lineage: Bacteria > Desulfobacterota > Desulfuromonadia > Geobacterales > Pseudopelobacteraceae > Trichlorobacter. The sequence goes on from CAZYMK010000093.1 coordinate 2,466, forward strand.
AATGCACCATTATGTGCCTTAATAATGCCGAGTACTGCCGACATCCCCAGGCCACGCCCCGTAAACTTGGTTGTATAGAACGGCTCGAAGATGCGGTGCCTGGTTTCTGCGTCCATACCGCAACCGTTGTCTCTGACTTCCAGGCAAACATACCCGCCTGGCGCAATAACATTGCCGAGATGGTCTTTGTCCGCTAGTTCCTCCCCGATCGCAATTTTAGCCAGTGATACACCGATTTCCCCCTGTGCTGTGCCGATAGCCTCCGAGGCATTGATGATCAGATTCATAACAATCTGCCGTATCTGGCTGGCGTCTGCTTTGATGGAGGGAATATCAGCTGAAGGCAAAAGTTTGATGACTACATTCTGAGTGATGGTTGCTTTCAGCATCTTGACCATTTCATCAACCAGTGCCGCCATATTGACTCTGGTTGGTACAGGCTGAGCCTTTCCGGCGTATATCAGCATCTGGCGGCACAAATCAGCAGCACGTTGAGCAGCTATCTCTATTTCCGGGACAAGCTCTTCAGCCATTTGGGGTTTGTTTTGTAACAGGGAGCAGTTGCATAGGATGACCGTCAGGATGTTGTTGAAATCATGGGCAATGCCACCGGCAAGAACCCCCAGACTCTCCAGCTTCTGAGCCTGCTGGAATTGCTGTTCGAACTTTTGACGTTCCTGTTCCGCGAGTTTTCGTTCAGTAACATCCCGAATATTGCATTGCGCCAGCCTTGCCCGGTCAACCAGATATATGTCCGTGTAGATATCCTGCCCGGACCTGGTCTTTACCTGAACATCCTCGTAATTAATAATGCCGTTCCTGCCAAGAGTAACCATGATCTCCGGGAAATCAATCATATCGAGCGGCACACCAATATCCTGCAGCATTTTGCCGCTGTACTCCTCTTCGGAATAACCCAGCATTTTCCCGGCAGCCGGATTAGCATGAACTATACGACCCTCGTGCTTTTCAAGAAGCACGATCCCGTCGCTTGCGGTCTCAAAAAGACGCCGGTAGCGCATTTCAGATTCTGACAACAACTCTTCCAATCTCTTACGCTCGGTAATGTCCTCAATGGCGAGAAGGATTATCGGCTGGCCGTCTTTCTTTTCCCTGATCTTGCAGGCGTTCAGGAGCATGGTTTTCCGGCCGATGCTCTCAAAAGTATGTTCAATTTCATAGTTATCAACGGTGTCGTTGTTCGGGAGAACATCTTCAAGCAGTACCCGAAGATGCGGAATGTTCCATTGTCCGTTGCCAAGATCGTATAAAAGAGAGCTGATCGTATCTGCGGAATCTACGTTAAAAACAGTGAAGAAACTGCGATTGGCCGACAGCACTCTCATGTTTTCATCCAGAACCAGAATAGCTTCACGGATAGTATTGAAAATATTCTTGAAATACTCTTCATGAACAAGCATTTCATCCCCCCAATCACTCAAACTCCGCCACCAACAACTGTAAAAAACCGTACAATCCGCTCAAAAAAGTACGCGCACGTGTTAACGTGGAAGTCTGCCCCCCATTGACCTTGGTCACTGGAAAGGGCGCATCAAGATGCGCCTTTCCAGTGACCGGAACCTTTTTACGCACTATGGCTTACAGGACTTTCCTTCCCTGAATAACGCGTACCAGCACCACAATGATGGCAATAACCAGCAGAATATGGATCAGGCCACCCATGGTGTAGGACGTTATCAGTCCCAGCAGCCACAACAGAATCAGTATGACACATAGCGTCCAAAGCATGACATCTCCTCCTTGCAGCAGGGTTGTAAAACCTGTCGGAACCGATGAGCGTTCGCCAGGGCTACCAGCTATTTTACTATCAGGCTGTTTTGTACCTTCAGAACATTCTCGACATGGCTGGCAATCTCTCCGGCCCTTGCAGCACTCCGGGCTGAGTCAACAAAACCGCTGAGTTGCACAATCCCTTTGAAGGTTTTGACATTGATCTGCAGTGATTTCAATGTGTCTTCACTGAAGATGGCTGCTTTTACCCTGGTCGTAATGACGGTATCATCAACATACTCGCCCGTGCTTGCATGCTCACGCGTAGATGCACATCCAATCAACATGGTGACAAATCCGATACAGACCAGCAACTTTATGAGGCGACTCATTTTTACCATGATCTTTTCTCCTTTCAGTAGGCCGGAAGACGGGCAGATACAAATCTGAGTTCATCCCTGCAGTAGACCTTTCCATACCTGTGGTTGCGCAACCACCCAATACGGTTAAAATTCTGAGTAGAAGCATGCTGAAAAATGCCCGTGATTTTTTTTTAAATTCGTTTTGGTTCTCCTTTTTTGCTGTCCGTAAATCACGCGCCCACAGTACATATCCAGTTTTCTTTTCTGTAGTTGACAGCAACTCCCTCCGATGATCTGCATGCAGTATTTGTAGTAAAGCAAGTTACCTGCCAAGTATGGAAAGGCCGCAATTGGGGATTAATTGTGAGTAATATTGGGGAGATTGAATCAGGAAACAGATAAGCATGATGTTTTATGGCCCTTTGTTATGTGAAAGGGTCACCATATGTTGAGGCTTGCATTGCAGCACTCACAGGCACAAAGATTACTCTGGCTCATTATGATCATCAACCAGCCTGATGTTAGCTTTTGCATTGCTTCGACCTGATGTATGCTTTCCGGGCTTCATCAGTGCCAAAGAGCAGGAGAGCGAAGGGGATCAGCAGCAGCCAGACATGCATACTGACCGGCGCACAGGCAAACAGGGAGTTGCCCAGCGGGGTGTAGATTACAAAGATCGCCAGTGCAATCTCGGAGGTGATCCCTGCCAGTACCAGACGGTTTGAAAAGAAGCCCAGACTGAAGACAGAACTACTGGAGGAACGACAGACAAAGACGTTGGCGATCTGCGTTACTATAATCCCGGCCAGGCAGGCCGTGGTTGCCTGCAGGTAGAGCGTTGAGGTCGGGGCCAGTGTCTGCCCCAAGCTCCAGCCTCCCTGATACATAACGTAGAAGTAGGCTGCCATCCCGGCCAGTGCCTCCAACGGTCCCAGATAGAGGTAGGCCCTGAACAGCATCGCTCTGCTAAGCAGGTGTTCACCTTTGGGACGGGGTGGCCGCTGCATGATCTCCGGCGACGGCTTCTCGGCCCCCAGCGCAAGAGCCGGAAACATGTCGGTGCCAAGGTCCACCGCCAGTATCTGCATGATGGTCAGCGGCAGGGGGATGCCGAACAGGATATAACCGATATAGGGGATCAATTCCGGTATGTTGGAGGCAAAGATGTAGGTCATGAAGTTGCGGATGTTTTCAAAAACCGCTCTGCCTTCTTCAATGGCATGGACAATGGAGGCGAAGTTATCATCCAGCAGCACGATATCGGCTGCCTCGCGGGCAACGCTGGTGCCGGTCAACCCCATGGCAATCCCTACATGTGCCTTTTTAAGCGCTGGTGCGTCATTGACACCATCGCCGGTAACGGCCACCCGATGCCCTTCCTCGATCAGCAGGCTCACCACCTGCATCTTGTTCTGGGGCGACATTCGTACAAAGAGCAGATTCTCTTTTTTCAGCTCTTCCCTCAACTGAGTGTCAGGCATACTGACGCAGTCCCGTCCCTCAATAATAACCGGTTCTCCGGTGATCAAACCGATATCACGGGCTATGGCTGCTGCGGTGGGACCGGCATCTCCGGTGATCATGATCACCCTGATGCCGGCACTGTGGCAGTCCTTCAGAGCCTGGGGCACCTCAGGGCGTGGCGGATCAAGCAGACCCATAAATCCGGCAAAGACAAGCTCCGTTTCCGGAATTTCTTCGCCCGGAGCAGCATCAAGTTCCCGGTAGGCAAGCGCTATCACCCGTAACCCTTGAGAGGCCATGCCCTGCAGCCTGTCCAAAAGTTCTTTGCTGGTGCTGCTGTCCAGCGCAGTCGTTGCACCGGCCTTACGCAGACTGCTGCAAAGCGGCAGTACTGTCTCACCAGCCCCTTTGATCAGTACAAACAGTTTGCCATCAATCCGATGGAGTGTGGCCATCCGCTTCCTGTCTGCATCAAACGGTATCTCGCCTAACCGTTCACCGGTTGCCGTCCCCTGTGCAACGGCATAATGATACAATGCGGTCTCGGTCGGATCACCCTTGACCGCTTTCCCGACCACCGTCACATTGTTGCAAAGGTGGGCAACGGTGCAGGCCATGGCCTTGTCATCAGGACTCCAGAACTCTTTTACGGTCATCTGGTTCTGGGTCAATGTGCCGGTTTTGTCAGTACAGATAAGGTCAACCGAGCCCAGCGCCTCTACCGCGTTCAGGTTCTTGACCAGTGCGTTGCGGCGGGCCATGCGCTGGCTGCCCATGGCCAGGGTAAGGGTAACGGTTGGCAACAACCCTTCCGGCACCATGGCGATAATAATGCCGATGGC
>CAZYMK010000093.1:6964-10448 GCA_964648885.1 uncultured Geobacter sp.
GCATCGCTCAGCAGGCGCGAATCTGATTCACCGGTCAGGGGCGCGTTATTAACCGTCAGTCTGCTGGTCTGCACGATTCGCGCATCAGCAGGCACCTTATCCCCTTCCCGCAGCAGCACCAGATCACCCGGCACAAGCTCCCCAGCATCAATCTCGCACTCCGCCCCTTCCCTGATAACCGCAACCTTGAAGGGTAACATCTTGCGCAGCTCTTCAATCGCCTTTTCAGTGCGGTATTCCTGAATAAAGGTAAAGATGGCATTGATGAAGATCACGGCAACAATGGCAATGCCGAGCCGCAGCAGACCTTCTCCGGGATGGAGATGCTCAGACAGGAAACAGAGCCCTGCGGCAAACCAGAGCAGCAGCGCCAGGAAGTGGGTAAATTGTGCAATCAGCCGGGAAACCAGGGAGCGGCCACGCAGTTCATGGATCTGATTGGCGCCGTATTCAACGCGACGATGGACCGCTTCTTCCGTTGTAATCCCCTGGGGACTGCTCAGCAGGGTTGAGAATACCTCATCGCGGGAAAGGGCTTGGATTTTCATGGCAGCTTACGCGCAGCCCGAAACAGTATGGTGTTGCAGGGAGGCTGATGCATCAGATCACCGGCCGGGTTGCCAAAGAACAGTTTTTGCAGCATCCCCCGCTCACTGGCACCCAATACGACCAGATCATGGTGATGGGTGATAGCTTCCACAGTAATGGATTTACCGATCGGACCTCTGCCGCTTCGTTCCAGTACCGTTATCTGTTTCAGCAACAACTGCTGCCGAAAGCGCGTAATGTTCTCGGGCATCCCTTCATTTGTCCGGGCTGCAGACAGATGAAACAAGGTAACCTGCGCATGGAAGCCCCTGGCCAGCTCACTGATAAAAAGCAGACGCCGCTCCATAACGCCGGCGACCTTGCCGAGCGGCACCAGAATATGCCTCGGGTGCGGTTTTGCCATGCTGATGATCCGCATGATTGCCAGATCAGGGACGATTGTCCGCAGCAGTTGATGAACCGTATGCCGCTGCAGATGGTCTCCGTAGCGTTCACCCGGTGTCAGGGGATAAAAGACAAGATCAGCCTTTTCGGCCTGAACCCGTTCCGGCAGCAGCCGGGTGATCGTGCCAACCTCACGTATCCGGGTTACAGGAATATTCAGCTCCTCTGCAACGGCAACCAGATGGTCCAGATGACGATCAGTATGGTTGAGGGTACTCTCGCTGATTTCCCCGGCATGGGCAGCATACAACACAAGCCGGGCCTTGCATGCCAGCGCCAGTGAAATGGCATAGCGGCCTATCACCGTGGATGCAGTATGCTCGTTGATGACTGACAGTATTGTACAATAACTCATGGGGGACATTCCTTCGGAAGCCGCTTACCGCACTCTATCTCAGGCTTTTCGTGATAGAAGAAGCAAGGAAAAAAGCAAGGCGAGGCTGACAGCATAACAAAATCGGTACCCATATTAACATCTTGAAAGCTCGACCTCATGTTTGCTTACAAGCAATACCACCCCTTACACCACCTTCCCCATTGAACGAACAATCCTCACTTCAGCCCAATGCTCATTACGATCATCAATCAGCGTGATGCAGGTATCTTCCTGCAACTCGCCATCCACGCTGACACCACCCGCTTCGTCAGTATCGGCAGGCAACTGCTGGATCGTGATGTGGTAGAGTGTCTCCCGATGGCGATAATGGAGCGTGTATCCCTCCCAGTCCTCCGGGAGGCATGGCGTAAAACTCAGTCTGTCCACTTCCAGTTTCAAGCCCAGCAGTGACTCAAGGATCAGCCGGTACATCCAGGCGGCTGATCCGGTGTACCAGGTCCAGCCGCCCCGCCCGGTGTGGGGCGGAATCGCATAGACATCAGCGGCAATTACATAGGGCTCTACCTTGTAGATGACTGCCTCTTCAATGGTTCGCGCATGATTGATCGGGTTGATGATGCCAAACAGCTCCCATGCTCGTTGATGGTCTCCCAAACGGGCAAAGGCCATTGCTGCCCAGATGGCGGCATGGGTGTACTGTCCGCCGTTTTCCCGCACACCAGGAGCATAACCCTTGATGTAGCCGGGATTGAGCGCAGAGGTATCAAAGGGTGGATCAAGCAGCTGGATCAGCCGGTACTCACGACGAACAAGCCGTTCATCCACCGCTTCCATGGCTGTTTGTGAGCGTTGCTTATCGCCTGCACCGGAAAGTACCGACCAGCTCTGGCTAATAGAGTCAATCTGACATTCAGGGTTGACGGATGACCCGAGCGGGGTACCATCGTCAAAATAGGCCCGGCGATACCATTCGCCATCCCAGCCATGCAGTTCCAGGTTACTGCGCAGCTCCTCAGCCCTGGCAAGGCACTGGGTAGCAAAAGGCAGGTCGTTATGAATACGGGCAACCGCACTAAAGCGGATCAGCACGTCATACAGGAAAAAACCGAGCCAGACGCTTTCGCCCCTGCCAGCCTCCCCTACCCTGTCCATACCGTCGTTCCAGTCGCCGCTGCCGATCAGCGGCAGACCGTGCTCTCCAAACGTAAGACCGTTCAGAATGGCGCGGACACAGTGTTCATACAAGGTTGCAGTCTCATCTGAACGTCCCGGCAGATCGTAATAGGAATCTTCATCTGCTTTAAGCGGACTGCCCAGCAGAAACGGGACCGGCTCATCCAACACCCCGGTATCTCCGGTACTATGGATATAGCGGCAAGTAGCCACAGCCAGCCAGAGGTAATCATCCGAACAGTGGGTGCGTACCCCCCGGCCAATGGGCGGATGCCACCAGTGCTGCACATCCCCTTCATGGAACTGACGGGATGCACAGAGCAGCAGATGCTCGCGCACCAGATCAGGCCTGGTGTAGATCAGGGCCATAGTGTCCTGCAGCTGATCCCGGAAACCAAAGGCCCCACCGGACTGGTAGGTTGCGCTGCGTGCCCAGAGACGGCAGGCCAGGGTTTGGTAAAGCAGCCAGCCGTTGGCCAGCAGATTCAGGGACTGGTCAGGTGTTTCCAGATGCACTGCGCCAAGGGTGTGGGCCCAGTGCTGCCAGACATCGTCAAGGGCTGCCCGTGCAGCAGCAGTTCCCTTGAAGCGGTTAGCCAGCCTTCTGGCATCATTGGTGTCCTTACCCAGGCCAAGCCTGAAAATGACTTCCCGTTCTTGTCCAGGAGCCAGATCAAAACTGACCTGCAGTGCGCCACAGGGGTCCAGACTGGCCCCCACCTTGCCGGAAAGCCTCGTGCGGGTCATGGCAGCAGGAGCCTGCAGCGAACCATTGCGACCCAGAAATTCGGTCCGGTCTCCGCTTACGCTGCGGGTTGGATCATCCAGATCAAAGAAGGCGGTCCGGTTACGAAACTCGGTATTGTAGGGGTTACGCGCAAAGAGCGCACCGGTTATCGGGTCTATTTCAGTCATCACATGCATGGCTGTTTTCGGTTTCAGATCGCCCAGCACCCATTCCATATAGCCGGTGGCTGAAAG
>CAZYMK010000094.1:0-10304 GCA_964648885.1 uncultured Geobacter sp.
ACGTTATCAAAAGCCTGCCGTGCCGTTCATATTTGCCCAGCCCCCAACCTGCAAAACGATTCTTCGTGTAACCCTTGCAGGTCCTGCCTGTGATGCGCTGCCGCTCTTTACAGATACGCTTGCAGCAGTGACCGGCGAGCAGGTATGCTCCGGTCTGCAGGCCTTTGACTATCAGGAGCACCTGCAGCAGCTGCAGTTTCAGGCTGACGGGCAGTGCAGCAATCTGCCCCTGTTATCCCTTGCTGAACTGTATGAACTGCAGCGCAGACGCTTTATCGGCTGTCGGTCAATTGAGATTGTTTTTCAGACGCCGTTGCGACTCAGGCACCATGGTTGTGAGCTGCAGCATCTGCAGCCGGCTGTGTTTATCCGCGGGCTGCTGCGCCGCCTTTCAAGCCTTGCCGCCTATTACGGCATAGCCGGGGACAGTGACCATTACAGTGCTCTGGCAGCACGTGCCGATCAGGTCAGGCTGGTGACGTATCAACAGGTTGCTGCTCATCAGCGCGGTATCTTCGGCAAGTTTCAACTGCAGGGGCCTTTTGAAGAATTCGGGCCTTATCTGGCCCTTGGTCGCTTTGTGCATCTGGGTAAGGGGGCAGCCTACGGGCAAGGGAGTTTTACGGTTACACGGCTTGATTGAATGCAGCCTGATCCGGAGAAATCCAAGTGTCTACCTGTTTGTTGGCAGTAATCTTCTATCTGAGCGTGTTGTTGACTTAATCGGACTATTTTGGTATTAAATTACTCTCCGTAAAAGGATGTGTGATGCCTCAAGCTGTTCCAGCCGTCATAACCGTGGATGTAGAAGACTGGTACCATGTCTGCGGCGTACAAGAGGCTGGAGAGCGCTGGGAAAATAGTCGTGTCGGGTATGCTACCGGTTTGCTGCTTGACCTTTTCAAACGCTGTGGCGTCACTGCCACCTTTTTTATGTTGGGGGAGGTCATGGAGCAGCACCCGGACCTTGCCCCATCTCTTGTACAAAACGGCCATGAACTGGCTTCTCACGGGTGGTCCCATCAGTTGGTTACTGAGCTGGGACCACAACGTTTTCAGGAAGAACTTGAGCAGACCGCAGCCCTGATGCAGGCTCAAACCGGGGTCAGACCGTACGGTTTTCGTGCACCGCGCTGGTCGCTCTGCCGGAGACGTACCCCCTGGGCCTTTGATCTGTTGGCCTCTCTGGGCTACCGGTACGACAGCAGCCTGACCCCCCTGGCTCTGATCGGCGACCCGGACGGTCCGCAGGCGCCCCATCAGATTGCCACAGCCTTCGGTTTATTGTGGGAGCTGCCACCACTGGTGACGCCTGCCTGGTTTGGCAATCTGCCTGTCGGTGGCGGCTGGGGGTTTCGCTTCTTCCCCTACTGGCTGATCAGGCAGACCATGCAGCAGTATGCAACTGCAGGCTGGCCGGCGGTGTTGTTTGTTCATCCCCGTGAGCTCGATCCGCAGGGGCCGCGTTTGCCTTTGGGCATGCTGCGAGAATTTGTTACCTACGGTACCCGTTCTAGTTCAGCTGACCGGCTGAACCGGTTAATGCAGTGTTTCAATTTTACCACCATGGGGGCTTTGACGGCATCATGGCAGCCTGCATCCTGATTCCGGCCTATAATGCCGCCCTTACCCTGCCTGGCGTGGTTCTGGAGTGTCTGAACCATGATGTGCCAATTGTAGTGGTTGACGATGGTTCGGTAGACGGTACTGCTGCCAGCCTGACAGGGTTACCGATAACCCTGCTGAGCCATGCCAATAACCAGGGCAAGGGGGCTGCCCTGCGCACCGGGTTTGCCTGGGCTTTGCAGCAGGGCTATGATGCTGTGGTAACGCTTGATGCTGATGGCCAGCACGACCCGACCGCCATTCCGCGCCTGATTGCAGCAGCAGAGGCTGGAGGCTATGGCTGCATGCTGGCATCACGGCACAGCCAGTTTGATCAGATGGCCGGCCTGCGCCGGGTCTGGAACCGCTTCGGGGGCTGGTGCATGCAGAAGGCCACTGGATTTGCCATTGCAGACAGCCAGTCCGGTTTCCGCTACTATGCGTCTGCCTTGTTACGGGGCCTGCAGTTGGAAAAGACCGGCTATGACCTTGAAATGGAACTTTTGATGAAGGCCTGGAAGGCCGGCTTTACCATTGGCTCGCTACCGGTTCCGGCACGGGTTGCCGATGGTCGGGCAACCAGTCATTTCAGGCCGGTGCGTGATACCTGGAACATCTGCATGACTTTTCTGAAATACCGGTAACGAGGTTTTTGATGCTGCACTCCCTTAAAAATTATACACGAGACAAACTGGTGGCCTACCTGCTGTCCCTGGCAACCAGCTCGTCAGATGATACCCTGATCACGATGACGCGGCTGATGGAGATGATCCCCAAAAAGGATTACTACAAACAGCGCATCCGCTGGATCAGGGAGCTGATTCAGCTGAAGCACCCCTCCATCGAGTTTCCCCGCCGGATTCTGAAAGAGCTGCACCCCAACCAGCGGGACAAGTGGATCACCAACCTGGCCGTGAATCACCTGCTGTCCGGCACCAACAAGCGCAAGGAATGGGCTGATCAGAACGGGTTCTACCCGCCTTCGACGGTGGTTATCTCGGTTACCATGCGCTGTAACCTGTCCTGTTACGGCTGCTATGCCGGAGACTACAACAAATCCCTGGAATTGACCCTGGACGAGATTGATGGCGTATTGACCCAGATGAAAGAGATGGGCATCTACTTTGCCGTCATATCTGGCGGTGAGCCGTTCTTTATGCAGGGGATCTTTGAGCTGTTTAAAAAACACGATGATATGGCCTTTCTGGTCTTTACCCACGGCGGCCTGATTGACGCGGCACTGGTACAGCAGCTGATCGAGGCAGGTAATATCATGCCGGCCTTCTCACTGGAAGGGTACCGCGAGGAGACCGATGAGCGGCGAGGTGCCGGTCACTTTGACAAGGTGCTGAACGCCATGCGTCTGCTGCGGGAGAACGGGCTTTCCTTCTGCGGCTCCTTTACCCATTCCAGCAAAAACACTGCTATTATCACTGATCCGGCCTATATCGACTTCCTGCTGGAGCAGGGGGTGTTTGCGCTCTGGCTGTTCTCCTATGTGCCGGTGGGTAGGGAACCGAACCCTGATCTGATGCCCAGCCCGGAACAGCGTGACCAGTTGCGTCGAGCCACGGTTCAGTTCCGGGCCACCAAGCCGATGCTGTTTGTGGATTTCTGGAACGACGGGCCGATCATCTCTGGCTGCATTGCCGGTGGCCGCAAGTATATCCATATCAACGCCAACGGTGACATCGAACCTTGCGTGTTCTGCCACTTTGCCGTGGACAACATCCGACGCACCAGCCTGAAGGATGCGTTAGGCTCAAAGTTGTTCCGTGCCATACGTGAAAAACAGGGCGATCATGACAATCTGCTGCGTCCCTGCATGCTGATTGACCATCCTGACTATGGCCGTGATTTCTTTCAGATGGAAGGGGTTTATCCCACCCACGAAGGGGCCGAAGAGATCTTTACCGATCTTGCCGATGCCATGGACCGCTATTCGTCAGACTACGGCACGATTGCTGATCATGCCTGGGAAGAGGAGTTCAAGGAACATCCGGTCAGAGCACGCGGGAACAGTTCGGTCTGATGCAGGTTCTGCTGATCAATCCGCCGGCATTAAGCATGTACAGTCTGTTCGGTCTCAGCCTGCCGCCGATGGGATTGCTCTACATTGCAGCGGTACTGGAACAGTGCGGACATCAGGTGCTGGTTAAAGACCTGACCATTGACGGGGCGGTGTTGACTGATCAGGAGCTTGGCTGGGCTGATCTGGTGGGCATCAGCAGTGATACAACCCGCATAGACCGTGCCCTTGCGCTTGCCCGTCGTGCCAAATCATCCGGCTGTATTGTTGTGCTGGGAGGGCCGCATCCGCAGTTTCAAGCCGAAGAAATCCTTGCAACCGGTTTTGTTGACTGCATTGTAAAAGGTGAAGGTGAGGCGGTTGTACCGGCATTGCTTGAAGCTCTGAAGCAGGAAATGCCCTTGCAAACGGTGCCCGGTCTGCTGCTTAGCCACAATGGTACTCTTGTTGAAACAGCCGCATCGGCTCAGGTAAATGTTGAGCAACTGCCGTTGCCTGCCCGCCATCTGCTTGATCTGCAAGCATACCAGGGGGTGGTTGACGGACGCCCGGCAGCGCCGCTGATCTCAAGCCGTGGCTGCCCCGGTGCCTGTCATTTCTGTTCATCATCCAGCTTTTTCGGGCGGGGCTGGCGGGCACGCTCTGCTGCATCTGTTCTGGCAGAAATAGACGAGCTTTACCATCATTACGGCTATCGGGCCATTGCCTTTATGGATGATAACTTCACCCTTGATCCCCGGCGTGTCATCCAGATCTGCGAAGGTATCATGCAGCGCGGTTATGACCTGAAGTGGTGGAATTTCTCGCGGGTTGACAGCATAGTGAAGCATCCGGAAATGGTTGCTGCTATGGCAACAGCCGGTGCAAGCATGGTGTATCTGGGTATTGAGAGTGATAATGCGGAAACTCTTAATTCACTAGGCAAGCGCAGTTCAACTGCAGAGGTACAAACTGCGGTCAGTATCCTCAAGCAGCATGGTATTGAAACCTACGGCAGCTACATCATCGGCAATCTGAATGAACGGCCTGCAGACGTGGAGCGCACCGTGCAACTGGCAATCAGCCTGGATACCAATATCGCCCAGTTTTCCATCCTGACCCCGTATCCCGGCACCGTGCTGTATCAGCAGCTGAAAGACAGGATCTTTACCCGCAAGTGGAAGTTTTACGATGGGTTGCATCTGGTGTTCAGGCATCCTCTGATCAACCGCCATCACCTGCAGATGCTTATAATCAGAGCTTTTATCCGTTTTTATCGGCGTTCAGATGCAGCAACTGCCGGATTCAAAAGCGCCACGTCACGGGTGGAGCTGTCTTTCAGGAAGCTATTCAAATGCGCCTGGGAGCTGTTTGTCTGATATGGCGCTGTACAACAGTACAAATCTGTTCTTTATCAAGCTGTTTACTCTGCTGGTACCGCGCTGGCTGTATGCCCCTTTTGCTGCTTTCTGGGGTGGCCTGTTCTACCTTCTGTTGCCTGAGAAACGCCGGGGAGTACGTGCCAACCTGCGGGTCGTAACCGGCCAACAACAGGTTGAGAAGCTGGTCATAAGAACGTATTATCTGTTCTCTCGCAACTGGTGTGATGTGCTACTAATGGGTCGTCTGCGGGGGAGCCGACTTCAGGCCCTGATAGGCCCGCGCAGTTCCGGAAAACCATTGGAAGATGCACTGGCTAACGGCACCGGCGCATTATTGATTTCACCGCATTTTGGTAACTGGGAGTTAGGCGGTCTGGCAATGGCTGACCTGGGGTACAAGCTGCATGTGTTGACCTTTCGCGAACCGGATGAGCAGGTGAACCAGCAGCGGGAAGAGATGCGCAGGGAACGTGACATTGGCGTGATTTATGTTGATCGTGATGACACCTCTCCCTTGGCAATGATTGAGGCGGTCAACGCACTGCGCCGTAATGAGATTATCTGTCTGATTGGCGATCGGGATGGTTCGTCGAATACCGTTACCATACCTTTTTTCGGAAAACCGACACCATTTCCTGCCGGTGCAGCGTATTTAGCACTGGCAACCGGCGCTCCGGTCATTCCTGTCTTTGTGCCGCTGTCTGGTGATGGTACCTATGCTACGATAATGGAAGAATCTATTTCTTTCAGTGCAAGCCATGGCAGGAATAAAGCTGTTATTGAAGCAGGTATGGGGCGGCTGGCGGCAGTGTTTGAGACATACATTCGGCGCTATCCTGACCAGTGGTACAATTTTTTTGATTTTTGGGGCCGTGATGAAAGGTAATGTATGGGCTTGATATTTGCCTGGGATCCTCAAAAAGAGCGTTTAAATATCAAAAAACACGCAATAACATTTTCAGAAGCATCTACGGTATTTAATGACGCACATGGCATTACCATTTATGATCCAGATCATTCAAATTCAGAAGACCGCTTTATCCTGTTTGGCTGGAGTGCTGTAAACCGTTTGTTGCTTGTGGTTCATGTTGAACTTTCTGACACAATTCGCATCATCAGTGCGCGGGAGCTGACTCGCACAGAAAGGACAGCTTATGAAAAAGAAATCATCCGCAGACAAGGTCTGTGAGCCCATTACAGAATATGATCTTGATCTGTTGCTCCCACAAGGGATGCAGGGAAAATATGTAGAACGTTATCGAATGGGAACTAATCTGGTATTGCTTGAGCCGGATGTTGCGGCTGCCTTTCCTGATCAGGAATCTGTAAACAAGGCATTGCGTCTGGTAATGCAGCTTTCTGGGATAACAGTACGAGATAAAGCTCCTCGGAACCGCCAATCTGTTCGGCGTACACAGCATGCAACTGGCTAAGCTGTTTCATAAAGGCGTTCCTGGCAGGGATGGAACAGCTTGCAGCGGTGTTTGAAAGCTACATCAGGCAGTATCCAGACCAGTGGTACATTTTTTTTGATTTTTGGGGTGCAAACAACAAATAAAGATGGATAATAGTTGTCATTTTTATGCTGTTGTCTCGCCTGATTTTGTATGGCTATAAAACTACTTTCAAAAGGATTGCGGGATATGTCTGAAGAAATTATTGGCAAAGTAAAACAGATGATTATCGATGCCCTGCGGATTGATGGAATGGAAGCAGATGAGATTGACAGTGACGCCCCCCTGTTTGGTGAAGGGTTGGGGCTTGACTCCATAGATGCATTGCAGCTGGTCGTTGCCATGGAGAAGGATTTTGGTGTGGTGGTGCCTGATGCTGCCACCGGTACCAAGGTGTTTGCCTCTGTGCGGGCTATGGCTGCCTATATCGCTGAAAATCAGAAATAATCGATTCAGGCGCTCTGATGAAAATCCTCTTCCTCTCCCCTGGTTGGCCCAAAGGCCGGTTGTGGGGAGAACTTTGCTTTAAATTTCCTACCCTGTCGCTGGCATCGCTGGCTGCGGTTACCCCGCAGGGCTGGGATGTCAGCTTTCATGACGATGCCATCCGTGCCACTGATTTTGATACCGATGCTGACCTGATCGCCCTGACCGCCATGACTGCCCAGGCTCCCCGTGCCTACGAGCTGGCTGATGCCTACCGTAGCCAGGGTAAAACGGTGGTGATGGGTGGCTTCCATGCCAGTAATCTGCCGGATGAGGCGCTGCAGCATGTGGATAGTGTCGTGGTGGGAGAGGGCGAGCTTGCCTGGCCCCAGCTGCTGGCTGACTATCAGGCTGGTTGCCTGCAGCGGATCTATCGCGCTGAGAGTCTGATTGATACCACACTGATTCCTCCTGCACGGCGGGAGATCTTCAAAGGTTCCGGCCACCTCTTTACCAATACCATTCAAACTACCCGTGGTTGCCCCTTTGACTGTGAATTTTGCTCGGTCACCGCCTTTTATGGTCGCAAGTACCGTAAACGGCCGGTAGAGCAGGTGTTGGCAGAACTGCAGGAACTGCGTAAGGCCAACTCCTTTGTCTTTTTTGTGGATGATAATATCGTGGCTGACCGGCGCTACTCATTACCGCTCTTTGCGGGAATGAAGGGGATGGGGCTGAAGTGGCTCTCCCACGCCCCGATTGATTTTGCCGAAGATCAGGAGCTGTTGAAGGCTGCCGGTGAATCCGGTTGTGTAGGTATGTTCGTCGGTTTTGAATCGCTCAATCAGGATTCCCTTGCTGCCATGGGTAAGGTGACCAACAAGGCTGCATCCTACAAGGCCTATGCCCAGCAGTTCCGGGACAATGGCATCGGCATCCTGGGCTCGTTTGTGATGGGCTGTGATGGCGATACCCCGGCGGTCTTTGAACAGACCCTGCGCTTCTGTGAAGATGCCCGGCTTGAGGCCGCCATCTTTCCTATTTTAACCCCTTATCCCGGCACCAAGGTGCGCCAGAGACTTGAGGCTGAAGGACGGATTATCTCTAACAACTGGCAGGATTACGACATGGAGCATGTCACCTTCCAGCCCAGAGGGATGACCGTAAAGGAGTTACAGGATGGCTATGATCAAGCCTGCCGCAGTTTTTATTCATGGGGCTCCATCTACCGCAGGCTCTTCAAGCTGCATCGTTCGGTGCAGGTCTTTGGGCCGATGAATATCGGTTTCCGCTCAGCTATTCGCAGAAAACGTACTGACGCATGATCCGTAAACCTCGGCTGTTGCTGGTCTATCCTGCCACCCATAAACTGGGTTGGGTCAAACGTTTTCAACTGCCTTCCCTGTCGTTGAAGCAGGTTGCTGCTGTCACCCCGCCTGAATGGGAGGTGCTACTGGCTGATGAGGTGCAGGAGGAGATTGATTTTGATGGTGAGTATGATCTGGTGGGGATTACCGCCATGACCCACCAGGCTGTGCGGGCCTACCAGATTGCGGATCGTTTTCGCGAACGCGGTGTTCCGGTGGTGTTGGGTGGTATCCATCCTACCGTACTGCCTGATGAGGCGATTCAGCATGCTGATAGTATTGTGCTGGGCGAGGCTGAGCCGGTCTGGGCTGATCTGCTGCGTGATCTGCAGCAGGGGCAATTGAAACAGTTTTATCAGGTGCTTCCCTCTGGAGATCTACTGACTATTCCCTGGTCGCGCCATGATTTTCTGGCCCCCCGCAAATATCTGACCACCAAGACCCTGCAGGCCAGTCGTGGTTGCCCCTACAACTGTCCCTTTTGTACGGTCACCCCTCATTTTGGCCGTACCTTTCGCTACCGCGATCCTGATGATGTGCTGGCAGAGCTGAAGAGTTTCAAGCCGGGCCTGATGGTCTTTCTGGATGATAATATCCTGGGAGATCCTGAACGGGCCAAGCCGATCCTGAAAGGGATGGTTGGTATGGGGTTGAAGTGGGGAGGGCAGGCAAACCTGCGTTTTGCCGAAGATCCTGAACTGGTACGTCTGCTGGCTGCTGCGGGCTGTGTCGGTATTTTTGTGGGGCTTGAATCAGTGGATGGGGAGTATGCCAACCTTCCTAAAACCGCTGGCAAGACATCCCAAGCTGATCTGATCAAGCGTATCCGGGATACCGGTGTGGTGGTGGAGGCCTCGGTTATCTTTGGATTTGATGACCATGATGAAGGGGTGTTTGAGCGGACCGTGCGTTACCTTGAAAACTGTGCTGCCAGCCTGCCCACCTTTCATATTTTAACCCCCTATCCCGGCACTGCCCTGTTCACGCAGTTTCAGCAGGAAGGCAGAATGCTGCATACGGACTGGCAGCGTTACGATCATGGCCAGGTGGTGTACCAGCCCAGGCTGATGTCACCAGAACGGCTCTACAGCGGCTGGGTTCAAGCCCGGCGTGAGGCCTACAGCTGGTCTGCCATTGCCGGACGGGTCATGCAAAGTCCTGCGGCGACGCTGTAGTCCGCGGCGGGCGCGCCCGCCGCGCGCCAGACCAGGGTCGCGATCAGCTCGCGGGTCGCCGGGCGGCGGTCAATGGACAACCGTTGCAGCGCGAACCGGTGACACCTGACGATACTGATTTCCATGCCCTGGCAGACCTGTGCCGGGCACACTGCGACTATGACCTGATCATACATCAGCCACTGGCTGGCCATCCCTTGAGTCATCATACCTGTCTGCAGATCTACGGTGTGGCCATGTCGTTGTACCGCGCCAGAAAATTACGCAATGAGGGATCTGTCCCCAGCCTGATCAGTGAACATTCCCTGGGGATCTACGCAGCGCTGGCTGCCAGTGGCAGTATTTCTGAACAGGATGCCTTGGAACTGGTCTGCCGGATCGGTAGTTGTATGGCCCGGATGGGTGCTGTTGAAGAGTACAGTCTGGGCTGTCCCATCGGTCTGCAGCTTGATCCGGTGGAAGCAGCAGCCCGTAACAATGGGGTGTTTGTGGCAAACTACAATACCTCTCGTCATTTTTTACTTGCAGGTAGCACGCAGGGGATAGAATCCGCCCTTGCAGAATGCCAGGCAGCAGGCGCCTTCAGTGTCAGCAGTTATCCCTGTGAGGCGCCGCTGCATACGCCGCTGATGGCTGAGGTTGCTGCTGATCTGGCAGCCATTGTTGCTGAGTATCAGGTTGCAGAACCGCAGATCCCGTTGATTGAGTCACTTGGACAAACTTGTCTGACCGCTGACGCTATTCCCGCCTTCCTGGTTGATGAACTGCAACAGCCGGTTTACTGGGAACGCACCTGGAAGTCGGTGCGCGCAGCTGGTTTCAGCCGTTGCATTGAGGTGGGCAGCGGTCAGGCCCTGACCAAGTTTAACCGATGGATAGATTCGGAG
>CAZYMK010000095.1:0-2954 GCA_964648885.1 uncultured Geobacter sp.
CTACCATCTTAAACTCGACTGTTTTTTGTCTTGACTATGGGGTCCACTAAACCGAGCCGCTAGCGGCAACGAAGGTCAGATACTCAGCGGCTGATGACCGGACCATGCTGTTGTTTTTGGCATCTGTAGTAGGTTTTTTTGTCATCCCTTCACTCCCAAGCAAGTTCTATCGCACTTCAAAGTGAATAGCTCACTTTTGTTCCATTGATTTTTACGATGCCACGGGAACATAGCTCTGCAAGCAGTGCAGTCTCCTGTTGCTCGGATAATCGGTTTTTGAAGAGTGCACGAATTGTACTCTGTAGCGTTTTCTGCGTTCTTGGCTTGGCGTTTTTTCTGCGAACCAGGTCCTCAACGATAGCGTTGATCTCGGACTCTGGTGCAACATCAATCGCCACACCAGATTTATTGATCTCTCCGATGGACGAAACCCGTCCTGCGACTCTTCCTTTCCGTTGCAGATGCTTCAGAAGCGGATCGAAACCGGTGTCTTTCGAGACGATATACAGGGTTGCACCAGGATCGTCTGCCAACAAAAAACCTGCATAGTAAGCAATATGGAAGTCGAGTGAGTTTCTCCCGGCTGTTTCGATCAAGATGTACTCAACATCTTTACCCAAGGCCTGGAGAGACATCGCCAGCGTCACAGGAATCCGAGTTTGGTGAGGGCCTAAAAAAAGCATGATTTTTAATGGCTGGCCTTTGATTGAGCCAACATCATTGGGTTGTATGTTCTCAAAATCGACGAGGACGTAGGTTACTGGCACCGTTTTCTCCATTTTTTTACTCTTGCAGGCCCCCTGCTCTATCTCTGGCAGATTGACGTATTGACAGGTTTGGTTATCAAACAGGCCGGGCATAAACACTCTCCCTCAGATCACGGCCACGGCGATCAAGCTTCCAGACCACCAAGTTTCAATGCCGATAGACAACTAGCTCCCATACTGCAACAATCCAACCACTGCACCGGTCATAAGCGAGGCCAGCACACCTGCCACCAGTGCCTTGCCCCCCATGGCAACAATTTCTTCCCTGCGTTCAGGACAGAGACTTCCCAATCCCCCAATCAGGATGCCAAGGCTGCCGAGGTTGGCAAAGCTGCACATTGCGTAGGTCATTATCAAGCGTGACTTGAGACTGAGGGCCGATTCCGGCAATGAAGAAAACTGGATAAAAGCAAGAAACTCATTCAGGACAATCTTTACTCCCATCAAGGAACCGGCAGTTGCAGCTTCATGCCAGGGCACACCAATCAACCAGACCACTGGCGCCATCAGCACACCAAGAATCCTCTCCAGGGTAACCGGCGCCCCCTGCAGGTGTGGCAGTTGCTCAAGGCCGATATTGGTCAACTTTACCAAAGCAACAAACACAATCAGAATGGCAACAATATTAACCAGCAGCTTCAGACCATCCCAGGTTCCCTTTGCCAGGGCATCCATGGCGCTTGATGCCTCAAAACTGCTGATATCACCTCCCAATGTCTGTTCCCCGGTTTCCGGCACCATTATGGCAGCCATAACCAGCGCAGCAGGTGCATGGATGATGGAAGCCGTCAGGATATGTACCAATGCATCAGGTATCACGTTCTGCAGAACCGTGGCATACAGCACCAGCATGGTACCGGCGATACAGGAAAGGCCCGTCGCCATCATGGCAAATAGTTCACTGCGGCTCATCCTTGCCAGATAGGGCCTGATCAGCAGGGGTGCCTCAATCATTCCCAGAAAGATACAGCCAGAGGCCACAACACCCAAAGCTCCGCCAATCTTCATACTTTTTTGCAGGATCCAGGAAAAAAACTGCACAACTTTTGGCAGCACACGCCAGTAATACATAAGTGATGTCAAGGCTCCAATAACAAGCACCAATGGCAGAGCCTGGAATGCCAGAGAAAAAGAAGCGCCCGGTTTCAGCTCTGCAAACGGCAAGGGGCCTCCCCCCACATAGCCGAATACAAAAGCGGTTCCAGCCCTGGTAGCTTCATCAAGCGCTGCTACCACCTGATTCAGCGCCATAAAAAAGCTGCGGAAGGGCGAGGCCTTCAACATAAGCAACGCAATGCCAACCTGCAGTAACAGACCAGCAGCAATCAAGCGCCAATGGATAATCCTCCGGTTCTCACTCAGAAACCACGCAACCAGAAGTAATACCGACATTCCTGCGATTCCATGCAGCATATGCACTCACTCCATTTAATACAAAATCGGTAGCCCATATAACCCAGCAGTGACACCCGCCGTTTTGTGCAGTCCAGGCTTGATGCAAAAATACCGGTTATCTCAACCACATCACGGCCGGATCAGGTGTGTGGGCCGTAACGGAGTCGCTGGACGCCGTGGCCCTAGAAGCCGTCTGCTTTAGCTGACAGAGCGATCACGAATGGCTCTTACTCTTACGTGATACCATCCCCAACGTGATCCAGTTCACGGCTATTCCTCTCACCGGCTTGTCTGAGTGTAGTGCAGAGATGGCATCTGCATACGCCTTGAGCTGGGGATAATAATAGGCAAACCTCTCGGGAATCATCCCTTCGTCATCTAACTGGTCCGACTTGTGGTCAATAATCCAGTAGCCGTCTTCTGTTTCAAGCAGCAGATCTATGAATCCGCTGACCACCGTACCGGCAGCATCCGGGGCAATGAACGGCTCTTCATGCCAATGGTTGAGCGGTTTGAGTTCTGATGTGACCCAGTCTGCAAACGATCTGACCGCCGCTGATACGACACAGGTCAGCTCTGGTGCCATATCGTGTCCCACCAGGGCCGGAAGCATCGTGTGATCCAGCATACCGTCATACAAAAGCTCAAAACACCGATGCAGCAACTGCCCGCGATCCGTACCCTCCAGACCGGTCTGTACCCTGAACTCTCCGGCATAGCGATGATTCACGACCTCCGGTACCAAAGCGGTGCTGCCGTGGAGCTGTGACGGAGACAGGTGATCCGGTGTCA
>CAZYMK010000095.1:2964-10296 GCA_964648885.1 uncultured Geobacter sp.
CAGCTCCCCTGCATACTGATTCGGACGCAGCGCCCTCCGGCCGATACCGGCCGGCAGCTGAACTTCCTCATGGTCTGCAGGTTCAATCTCCAGCTTGCGGTCAATCTCGATCACCCGGCAGGGGAATTGCTGCTCACCGATGCGCAGGTAATTGCTGCCCACCTCCAGGCCTGCCAGGTGGGCCATTACGATTCCTTATCTTCGGCAATGTATCGCAGGAAGGGGTGCATCCAGGCCGGCGCCTGAGGCAGATCCTGCAGCAGGCGCTGCCGGTCTTCCGGAGTCAGGAGCTGACGCAGGTGGCTGACCTGCTCCTGAGTCACATAGCGTTTGCCCAGCCCTCGCAGCGCCGCGAAAACCAGACCGCTCATCTTGCCTGCCGTCGCCATTTTGCGCGGAGTCCGCCGCCGGAACTGGATGGTGAGCGTTCCTACCTTGATCTTTCGGGGCGGCCCGTCAGTTTCGTAAACCACCCTCATCGGTACCTGGTCGGACAGGTGCAGCATATTGGCCGCCGCCGCCTCGGAAGGCTGAAGCCGGACTCCATCGCGACGGGCCAACGCCTCGGCGATCATGTCCACGGTAGGCGACAAAAGCCCCAGCTGCTCATGCTTACGGGGGAAATCGTAAAGCCCCCTGGCGAGGCGGCGAACCTGCCCCTCCCGAACCATGCGGATCAGCGCCATCCCTACGGTGTGCGGGGAGCCGAGGTCGAGAAAGTCAGCCGGGGTAAAAACCCAGCCGCAGCCATGCCCGTGAATCCGGTTTTCAATCTGCTTGCTTACGGTCATGGCGACAGTTTCCGTCAATTTTGTTAAAAATAAAAGCTTGTTTTTTTAACAAAATTTATTGGGAGTTTGAAAAATGAATTGGCAGGGGTAGTCCGCACGTAAGGCTACAGACATGACAAATCGGTTACATGGCTTTTCAGCTGTCCGATCTTTTCCAGGTTACGCAGATTTTCCAAGGTTATGTTCGTCACCTATCAGAAAAAGTTTCGGTTCATTCATAATACGGATTGTAAACTGTTCGCCGGTTGCCAGCTTGGCCGTGAACTGGTTGTAGGGCATGACTACCGGATTGATTTCCCGGCCAATTCTCCGGTTCATATCCGCCAGTGCCACCACTACATCGGTAAAGGATGCCGTCCCGATAACACAGACATCCACATCGCTGGTCGCTTTCTCTTCCCCTTTGGTTACGGAACCAAAAATAAAAGCCGCTTTGATCGCCGGAGACAACGGCTGCAAAGCGGCTCGGATAATGTCTGACAGACCGCTTGTTTTGCGGAAGATCCCGGCCAGTTCATGGAAGATGGGACAATCCCGGTTGGCCTGATACCGGACCTGATTCCCCGCCGAATGTCGCGACAGCAGCCCGGCATCGGCCAACAGCCTGAGCTCACGATGCAGCGACCCGGCCGGCACTCCGGTCAGACGGGAAATCTCGCGGACGTGGTAGTGCTCGTCGGGCCTGAGCAGCAGGAGTGCCAGAATGCGTCGCCGGTAATCGCTGAAGAGGGTTTCGGCAAGACCTGTCGGCTTGCCATATGTTTTTTCAGTATTTGTTCTCATATCAGCTTCGTTTGTAATATATTTGAGAACAATTTTCAAGCATCATTACAACGCGAATTGCTATTAAAGATACGGATAGAAGTTCTGATATGCCGAATACCGTTTTCCTGGTCAATTGTCAGGATATGGATTTCAGTTCGATTACAGCTATCAGTCTGCAGTCCACGGTTTTTCTGCCTTTACATCGTCAATCTTGAAGCGAACCCCCTGATTGTCAGAGGGATTGAGCCACAACATCCGCTCAAATATCAGTTCCGCCTCCTTGAAGCGCCCAAGTCGCCAGAGGGCCAGCCCATATCCGTGCATGCAGCGTAAAAAGGGGCGATTGTCAATCAGGCCCCATGGCAGAAGCCCGTAAAAGTCAGCTCCAAGCGATAGCTCGCCGATACGGAACCCGGTTTCATAATGAAGAGCTGCCTTCTTCGGATCAGAATCAAAACAGAAGTTACCCAGATGGGCATGGGCATCTAGGCATCGCAGATCCTTTTGACAGAGTCCCATCAGGATGGTGGTGGCATCATCATCATTGCCGCTATGATGCAGGTCCACAGCCTCATAGACAGGGTCGGTTTCAAAATCATCAGGATCGACCCCTGGCATTACCTGCTCCATTTCATAGGATTGACGAATACCCCGCGCTATGATCGGCTTTGCCCACGGTTCAATCGGTTCATCCGGCTCACCCCAATAATGGCTGGCAGGATCCCACGGGCCAAAGTGATTGATAGCCAGTGGCGTAAGGCCAAGAGCCGGAATATCAAGACGTGATAATATAATCTCACCGGAAATATAGGGATGTCCGGCATAGCTCCATTGCCTGCTCGGGTTGATGGCAACTATCCTCCCTGGGATGAGTTCTATGGGGTGTCCCGAACGAAAAGTCACTTCAGAACCATCATTCAGCAAGCGACATCTGGCCGACAGCTGCTTTGTTGAGAGTACAGCAAGTTCAACAGGAGAAGAGGCCTGGACGGGGATCTTTTCTTTCTTGCCTTGTCTGGTGCTGGATTGTGATACAGGTTTTTGCGGTTTCGGAAACGGATCAATTCCAAGCCATTTACGGTAACAGGCCAAGTGCATATAACCTGCAGAATCCTGTGGCAGAGTGACATCTGCGGCTGAGACGGAGTATTTCAAACCGTCTTTTCGACAGCACAAGAAGGTCAACCCTCGACGTTCATTTCCGTCATAGCAGATTTCAAGCAGAGAAACCCGCTCTCCTATGACTTCGGCATCACAGGGAAACCTCATTTCATCTTCAAGGGCCTGTCTGAAGGCCCAGAGCATTTCATGGTCGCCATATGCATCAACAGTTATCTCTTTGATAAGCTCATCAAGGTTTGGCTGCTCTTTTGAGCGTTTCATCTGCTTCCTCCGGCACTTAAATGATCTGATTACCTATTCTTCAGCTGCCCCGCTGCCCCCAGCAGAGAGGCTCGTTACCGTCAGAACTGGAGCAACGCCATCTGCTCTTCCGTCTTCAGCCACATCTCTCCGGGGATCAAAGGTGCCAGGCGTTTCAGAACATATCCTGCTGCCGCCCGGTGTTCCCATGATGAACCGACCGTGAGCAGCGGTCCCATATCATCAAGAAAGCGCCGGTCACCCAGCTTCTCGAACAGGTTCAGCTCAAACCCGGCGCGCGACACCTGATGCCCTTCGTGTTCCATATACTTCAGAAAGCAGGAGACAATGGCCTCAGGGATGACATCAAGCGTGGTTGATGCGTACCACAGGTCGAAAAGATCCCGGCCTTTTTTTCGCTGATAAAGTGCCCGCAGCTTGGTGCCAAGGAGTTCCTCGATGCCATAGGTCGCTATGGATGCCGAGCCGGTATGCCAGCGTGATTCGAGCTTGAAGTCGAACAGTTGATACCCCCGCACGGTGAAGTGCTCACGGGAGTTGATTTCGACTTTTAACCGCAATGGCAGGCCTTCTTCCGATTCCACCCTCCAGATCAGGGTCACCCGTCCTTCGGATTGTTTCCGTTTGGGGGTGCCAAGCCAGGGATTCAGTTGCCACTGTGCCGCATCCATCACCGGACCGATGGGTCCCGGCCGCATCTGCACCAGGTCAATGTCCTCCGAATATCTGGCCGGCGGCAGGTGCAGCTTGAACAGCGCTGTCCCGCCCCGGA
This sequence comes from uncultured Geobacter sp., assembly GCA_964648885.1. Classification (GTDB taxonomy): domain Bacteria; phylum Desulfobacterota; class Desulfuromonadia; order Geobacterales; family Pseudopelobacteraceae; genus Trichlorobacter. The sequence goes on from CAZYMK010000095.1 coordinate 6,676, forward strand.
AAGCCAGATTCTCTGCCAAGAGCGGATGGCTGTACAATTCCACCAGAGCCCGGCAGATGATCAGATCCTGCTCGATCTGAGACAGTTGCGGCCAAGGGGCATGACTGCGCCAGGCAGTGATAAAATCAAGAGGGATCATAGCTCCGGTTCTACCTTTTCATTGGGTAGAAGACGCCAACGGGAATTCTGCCGCACCCCTTTGTGCGGTTGTGACGGAGAAAGAGGAACCGTGACCGGAATCCTGGCATTGATAAATTCGGCCAGGCCTTCCGTCAGTCCGGCTTCGCCGACCAGTTCCAGCAGATAACCCAGCCTCTGTGACCATGCGACAGGAGACAGGTCGGCAATGGCTGCCAGTTTTGCCGCGTCCAGTGATTCAGCCAGTTCCGCCAGGACTGTGGCGGCATTGTCAAGCCCGCCGGCATGGTGTGGGTAGCCGGCCAGATCAAAGGCGGTGACTTCCGGTGTTGAAACCTTCAGGTAACCGCGGGGAGTTTTGAAATCCATGGCCGGCATGGCCGACACGTTCTTCCGGACAACAAAATCGACCCTCACATTGCCGCAGACGATGCCGGGACGGGTACGCCGGATTACCACCTGGAAGGCCTGGGGGCGATGATGAGCAGCCCCGTGGTGTTCGGCAGCGGTCAGGAGCCCGGCATAGTACGGTATCTCAAGGTGATCCATCAGCGAAGGCATAAACTGGTTGGCCGGCAGGCACCCCAATTTCCGGTATTCCGGGGTAACGATCAGATAAAACCCCCGAAACGGCATGGCGATCTCCCCCTTATGCCGCAGTCGGCGCAGCGCAGCGCGAGTCGCAATCACGCCTGAGCCCAGCGCTTCCGCTGCAGCAGCACCGGTGAAGCAGTAGGTGCCCTGAGCGAGGAGGGTATCAATATACTGAGCAAGTACCATACAGACCAAAATACATTTAATGAGCATTAAAAGCAACGAAAAGCGTTGTTTTTAATGCTTGATACAAATTGCGGAAAACCGTCAAAGCTCAATGACCAGACGCCTGCAGTACTGCGGATTGATGTGCCAAATCCAGCTTTACAGGCTCATTGTCAGGTACGGTTTTCAGTTCCGATTTCAGCTCTTTTCACGCCTTCTGCTAAACCTCGCCTTTTGTGAATGGATACATCCGGCTGGCAACCTGTAACTCCTCCGCCACCTTCCCTCTCAACCACTCCGGCTCCAGCACCATGACATGACTGCCATGTTTGAGTATCTCCATCATGATCTCTGCTTCATGGGATGCTGGAAGATTCAGTACCAGGCTGCCATCCTCCTGCATCTCTTCGGTCTGCCCCTCATGACAGACCTCGCCCTTGCCACCCCTGCAGAGAGGCAAGTAATTGTTGGCCTTTGTCGGTTATCCGGTATTTCTGCAAAGGCTATTAGGCTTGTCAGGTAGTGTGCCATAACCGTCTCCTGTGGGTAGTGCAGAAATCATTTTGCAGCCTGATGCTTGTAGGCCCGTTTGATCAGTACATCCACGATGGCGTAGTCAAAGAGCTTGGAATTTACAAACTCAGGGGCCACCCTCGCATTGAACTCGGTACGGGCCTCTTCGATCTGTTCATGCAGCAGTTCAAAGATGGAGCCTTCTTCAATCCCTTTTTTCACCAGTGCCGGGTTATACTGCTCAACATTATCCATCATTACCCGTGCCAGGCGCCTAGCCTTTACTTCGTCATGAATCAGCGCCATAAAACCTCCTGCATTTGGTCAATTTGTATTGTCCGCACTGTCAGGATACCGCAGGACCCTCCCCAAAGAGTGTCCATGTTCAAGGACTTTTTCTAAATTTATTCATTGCCTCCCCGCCTCCGGTGTCTTTGTGATGACACCGGAAACGGGTGTATGATCCGCCTTCACTCCTGACGATACCCCCTGCGTCTCGACAGGGATGCCATGCGCTCTGTCCGCTGCTGATCAGCCTGATTCCTGTTGTTAGACCTGAAAAACGCGCCGTGCAGATACCAGTTGTCCACCAGCAGTGCCGAGCCGACCATTCCCCTGATGGTGTAACGGCAGTCCTCACCAAGACCGACAGACTTGAAGCGCTCTTCGGTACCGTCCTTGATCCGGTCGAGGATCTTCTGCACCTTAAGGGGATCAGGGCCGCTCTTGCCGGGCTGGGCCATGGGGATATCCATGATGTAGCTGCCCAGCAGTTTCTCATGGAGCTGGCGGTAGGCCTCGGGACGGGAGAGGAATTCTATGCCGGCAACCCGTCCCTTGATCAGGACAGCCATGCCGCACTGCCCGTCCTGACAGGGAAAGTGCCCCTTGTACGATTCGGTCTGTGCCTTGCGGGATTCGTAGGCGTCTTTCATGGCACCGGTGCTGGAGGAGGTGCCGTGGCTCTGGTGGAGCGCTTCGATGTCCCGCCAGACACCGCCCTGGTCAGAGACATATGAACTGCTTGAGCGTACTGGGGCGCTGACCGAGGCGCTTTTGTTGGTCCTGATACTGCGGGACATCATGACCCCTGAGTCGCTGAACTCCCGGCTGGCATAGTGCCACCTCCCCTGCTCGGTGCAGGAGACCGGGATGATTGCCGAGCCTTCGGCGGCAATCAGGATGGAGGTGTTCAGTACCCGGTTCTGTTTTGCCCCGGCAAGTTCTTCACCATCCAGAAGCAGGACGTTATGGCCGGTGCCATTTACCACTTTCAGGTTGGGAACCGAGCCTGACTCGGATATTTCCGTGACGGCGAAACCTCCTCTGACAAAGGCCTTCTTGAGGGTGATGTAGTCAGGTCCGCCCGGTTGTCTGCTGAGCAGCGGTACCACTGCCAGTTCGCTGTGGACTGCCATAGCCCCCAGTTCCAACTGCTGGTCAATAAAGCTTTTGATGGTGTTTTCCATAGTATCCTCCTGTTATCGGATCGACTTCCCGAGTGTATGCTGACAGGATACAGGATGACCCTCCCCAAAGAGCGTCCAGGGTTTTATGTTTTTTCAGTCAGGGAATATTTCTACGTATAATGCGGGATTCTGGAGCAGATTCTGTGTGGATTGCTGGTGCGGGATTTCTGTCATGGTTCAGTACAAGGCCAGCAACGGTTGCGCAGGCAGGATGCCTTGCATATCTGAGAGACCCTGTATAGTGCGAGGTGGGTCGATCTCAAATCAAGGGGCGATGGCAGGCACCGCCCCTTGCAATTATTCTTAGAACCGGTACCTGAGACCAACCATCAGATTGTGGCTGCTGTAATCAGCCTTGGCCAGCTCAAATTTGGGATCCTGGGTGCCATAAGCTTATCCTCGAATCCTCAGACAGTTGTCCTGGTATACGCAGAACATGCCGGGGATTTCAGTAGAAAACTTTTTCAGAATTTCATCCAATACCAGCGCCTTTTCCTGACCTGTTGCATCTTCCATCCGTAATAACAAAACTCCTGCATGGGGCAGTCCGGAACGGTAGACAAGTTCGCCAAAATCTTTGTCCATTGTTATAACCATACGCTTTTCTGCAACAGCCATCTGCAGAATATCCGCATCCTTTGCCTTTGGGTCAAAATCACGCACTGCCTTGATATCATACCCGGCATCCCCTCTGTGCCAATATAAGTGAGACATTTACCCCCCAATTAATTAGTGTAGAGGG
>CAZYMK010000096.1:0-10289 GCA_964648885.1 uncultured Geobacter sp.
CTGCCAATAAACTGCCAACCAGTTCACCGTCAGGTGAAACCACCTTACCCTCTTTTATGGACAGTCGGCCATTCTGCCAGGCAACTGAGCCGGTGATTGATGTCACCAGCAGAGCAGGCTCCTGCAGGCGGCGATAGCTGATCTCTGTTACACTCAACTGCGCAATGGTGGCATCAAACCGGCGAGCTGTCAGTGATGTTTTAGGCCAGACCAACTTTGGTGGGGTCGTGTCAGGAGGAGCGTTATCCTGAATCCGAACTCCGTTGATGCTCAGTTCTTTGACAGCAACAGTACCGGTCAGTAAACGGAGCGGTTTCCAGCGCAGTTCCACTCTGTCAAGTTCCAGATTTTGTTGTGCCAGCCCAAGCCGTACCTGCGTCAGCAGCAGGTGGTTGCCAAGGGTTCCATCAATGGTTTGTGCGGAGAAACTGATCCCGGCCCGCAATGAAACCGAGGACAATAACCAGCGTGCCCCCTGGTTTGTGGCGACTACCCAGAAAACAAGCGCACCTGTTATTCCTGCCAGGGCAAAAGCCAGCACTATGGCGAGTATTCGCCTGCTTAGCAGCTTCATAGCTCAAACCCCACAGTAAAGTGAAAATGGATGGACGAGTTGTCCACACCCAACGGCTGGGCCACGGAAAGGTTCAAGGCTCCTATGGGAGAATAGTAGTGCAGGCCGATCCCGGCCCCTTGGAATAGTCTGACGTTGGACAAGGAATTGAAACTGTTACCAACATCGTAAAAAAGGGAAACGCCCCAATCGCTGAAGAATGCCCGCTCCAGTTCAACGCTGGAGGTGAAAAGGTGTGTGCCACCCACAACCTTGCCGGATGCATCGCGGGGGCCAAGTGATTTGTAGGAGTAACCGCGCACACTCTGGTCACCGCCGGTAAAAAAACGGAGCGAAGGGGGGATGTCTCTGATCGGGTCGTTCAGCAGGGTTGTGCCTCCCTGTGCTCGCGTATGAAGGGAAAAGCGCCAGGGCAGCGGCAGAAGATGACTTGCCTCAGCCAGAATCTGGACAAGGGCTGTATCAGAGCCAAGCATCTGGTGGGTGCCACGCAGTTCAACTGCGTAGCGGAACCCCTGGTTTGGACGGATCAGATTGTCATAGCGGTCATCGGAAAAACGTAGACCGGGCAGCAAAAGCCGGGCAATGGAGTTTTCAGTTCCCACCGAATAGTCTTCATAGTGCGCCCTGATATAGGCCGTGCCCAACTTACCAGAACCAAAGCTCCGGCTGCGATCAAGCTCCAGTGCCAGTATCCGGCTACGGTAGTTTGTGGTCTGCTCCTGCTGTAGATTCAACTGCAGTGAGGTGGAGCTTCTGACATCAAGCGGGCTGGGGATAGTATAACGGGTTACCAGCCCCTGAAGGCGTTCGGCCAGATACAGCTGGGAATACAGTTCATGTCCCAGGTGGAACATGTTCAGATCACGGTAACGGGTGGTGAAACGTGCGCCGGTGTCGGTACCGTAGCCTATGCCCGGACGCAGACTGATACGCGGTCCGGCTTTCAGCTGGACGGTTACCGGCACATTGCATCCTTCAGCATGCTCTTTTTCAGGTATGACAAGAATCTCTTTGAAACGTTCGGAGTTGGCAAAATTGCGCTGCGTTTCGCCCAGGCTGGCATAAGAAAAAACCTCACCCGGTTTATAGGTCAGATGGCGGCGGAGGAAGCGGTCAGGATAGTCAGGTGCCCCTTGGATACTGGTAGTGCTGAAGTAAAACCGCTCACCGGTATCAAGGACAAGTTTGATAGTGGCGGTTGTGGCAGATGGTGCAACGCGGATTTCGTGCAGTACAAATTTCGCATCCAGATAACCAAGTTCCTGTGCCTGTGTCTGGAGCGCTGCCTTGGCCTGTTCGTAGCTCTGATGCAACAGCATACTTCCTGTTTTCAGAGGAAACGCCGCAACCAGAGCACGTAACGGTTCTTCTTCCCGTCCAGGCCCAACCACTGACACGGTGACCTCATCTACCCGTGCCGGCTCTCCCGGAGCTATCTTCACCAAGAGGCGAGTCTCTGCCCCATCCAACGCCTTGGTCAGCGTGACCAGTGCGTTATAATAGCCAAACGGCTCCAAGGCAGTCCTGATTTTGTCATCTGCCTGCTTTATAAAACGGTCCAGCCAGAGCTGGTCAACGGTTCCTTCCCGTACCAGTCCAACCGGTAGAACAAGCGCACCCTGAACGTTTTTAAGTGCATCTCCCTCAATGCCGGAAACAACGACAGTAAGCGGTTCTGCAGCATGCAACGGCACAACAAAGGAAAACCAGCAGAGCAGGCATATCAGGACACCATAGGTTGTCGTAAGGCCTGGTCTGACACAACGATCTTTACCATCGGGCATGCCTTGGTTCCTTCAACAGGAGATAATTGCTGTCATTTAGCGGATTCTTTCATTTTTTCACCAGCTTTTTTGATTGAATCTCCGGTCTTTTCTGCAGCCTTATCAATTTTTTCTCCAGCCCGCTCCATCGGACCTTTTTTCTCACAGCCAGACAATCCGGCCAGCAACATGCTTACCACCAGTGCGGTACAAATATTTTTACAGCTCTTCTTCATGGTAAACCTCCTGTTTTTACATTGTATGTGATACCACAATGGTACTTGTTCAGAGCCTTTCCACTGCGTAGCGCGTCTGTTCCACAATTTCGGCAGGTTCTTCGTAGCGAAAACACAGCGGTTCTCCAAAGGTAACCGTTACCTTGCCCCGTTTGGGATAGCTCACTTCATGGGGCAGAATCAGATCAGTTCCAATGATCTTGATCGGCACCACCGGTAGTCCCAGCTCCTTGACCATAATCCCCAGTCCCAACTGGAACGGTTGTAGTTTGCCATCCAGGGAATGCCCACCTTCAGGAAAGATCAGGATATTGATACCGGCATCAGCCAGCCTGCCCATATAGGCAAGGGAACCACTGAACCCTTGTGACTGGGGAAGCGGAAAGAGATTAAACAGAACCGTGCCATACTCGTAGGACAAGCGTCTCAGCAGCTGTTCAACACCATGGTAGTCACCAAAAAAGAATTCGGCCCAGGCAGCCGTGGCGGTTTTGTAGCGCAGTCTGGAAGGCAAGGCAGACATGACAGCTGGTTGATCCAGGTAAGAGAGATGATTAGCCACAAAAAAGACCGGACCAGTCAGATGTTCCAGTTTTTCCATCCCCTGCACCTCAAGCGTAACAAACTGTCGAAACAAAGGACCATGAAACAGTTTGTCCCAGACGATCCGCAACCCTCTGAAAAAACCGGCATTGGTCCAGAACCTGAAATGATCATGCCGGACATGCTTTTCACGTTTGGCGATAATCTGGCGCAGGTCAGAAACCCTGGTCTGTAGCCCGATCTGTGAGTCTTCAATATCAAGCCGGTATTCCTGTTCCAGAAAGCTGACCAGTTCCAGCCGGTCAATGGAGGTAAGGCCAAGATCATTCACCAGTAGTGATTCCTCATGAATCTGCGCGGCATCTGTGCTGGTTATCCTGGCAAGCAGGTTAAGCAGACGGTCGTTACTGGCCATTGCCGCATCTTTGTGCTGTCCTTTTTCAAGCTCTTCCTTAACGGCAAACTTCCTGATCTTGAGTGTGGTGGTCTTGGGGAACTCCGGTTCGTGCCAGAGGGTGTAGCCGGTAATCTGGTGCAACGTGTCCAGGCTCTTGTTTGCCAGGCTGATGATCCCTTCAGGAGCTGTGTTGCTTCCGTCCAGCAGCAGTACGGCATGGACCTCCTCTCCACCCCCCTTGTCGAGGCCAATGACGCATGATTCCTTCACCCCCGCGATCCTGTTCAGCACCGCTTCCAGGTCATCCGGATAGACATTGACCCCGGAACCGGTCACGATCAGTTCTTTTTCTCTGCCCTTGATCACAAGCCAGCCGTCTGAACCGATCTCCCCCAGGTCACCGGTCCGAAACCAGCCATCATCGGTGAAGGCATCCCGGGTGGCCTGATCATTTTCATAATAGCCGGGAAAGACATTATCCCCCTGCACCAGAACTTCCTTTGCCTCAAGCTTCAGCCGGACCCCTGGCAAAGGTGGACCAACCGAACCGGCCTGCTGGCGTTCCATGGTGTTGACGCAGAGTACCGGTGAGGTCTCGGTCAGGCCATAACCCTCCAGCACGATAAAGCCCATGCTGTTCCAAAACCGGAACAGGTCAGGAGCCAGTGGCGCGCCACCTGAAACAAAGACCGTAAAATGACGTCCAAACTTCCTTTGCACCGGGAAATAGAGGATCCGTTTCAGTCCCTGCGGCAGCCCTCTGGTCAGCTGTGTCAGACTCCGAAAGACAGCCAGCAGATGTTTTTCTGCAAGTTCCTGTTCAATGCTGGTTTTAAGCAGCTGCATCAGGCGGGGAACAGACATGATCACGTAGATATCTTCTTCACCAAGCGCTGCCATGATGGCGGATGGTTTGAGGGTACGCAGATAGATGATGGTTGCACCGCGATAGAGCGGGGTTAAAAAGCCGCCCATCTGCTCAAACATATGGGAGAGCGGCAGTAACGAAAGAAAGCTGAATTCTTCGTTGATAATCGGTACCTGCTGATTGATCTGGAGTATGTTGGCAATCAGGTTTTTGTGGGTAAGGATAACCCCTTTCGGGTTGCCGGTTGTGCCGGAAGTGTAAATCAGCTCTGCCGTATCGTCCGGTACGGAGGAGCTAACCTCGCTGATTGGCTGCAGGTCTTCCAGCAGGAATTGAAGATTTTCCAACAAAAGCGATGGTGCTGCAACCATCCGGTCCTGTTTGAACCGACTCTGCAGCACCAGTTTAGCCTGTGTAAGACTGCGGATAGATTCTGCACGGGCCAGATCAGACATAAAATCAACCGGCACCGCAATGGCACCACGCAGGATAATTCCCCACCAGGCGATTGCCCACCAGGAAGAATTCGGGCCCCAGATCAGCACCCGGTCCCCTGGGGCCACGCCGTTCTGTGCCAGGAGATTCGCCATCTTGAGGGCACAATCATGCAATGCAGTATATGAGATCTCAAGCCGTCGTAGACCGGTACGGTTTACAAAAGCGGTCTTGGTACCCAATCCTTCAAACGTCTCAAAAAGATCGATCAATGTCTGCACAGCTGCTCCTTGAACATCATTATCGTACTGTTTATGTCCGCGCCCTGTTTGAGCACGGGCATGGAATGCAACATCTGCGACTGTTACAACTACCGCGCCAAGTGCGTTTAGACGAACTGCGAAGCACCATACCGCTCCAGCACAGGAAAATCAGATTCAACACGGCTTCTGTCATCCTCATCGAGCTGCCGGATTTAACGCTTATGTTAAATATGACGGATAACCCCGGCCATTAACCACTACCTTCTGTATATACTCCCCCTGTTTTTTCCGTTCAATGACAACATGATATCGCACCTGGATCTGCTGATCTGTTCTGGCGCAGTAGTTGCTATTGTTGCTTTTCTATGGCCAGCACGATGGCTTGTAACCTTAACTTTTTCCTGCGGATGCAGAAAAGACGCTCGTTGGTTATTGCCGGGAAATTCTGGAGACCATTTACCAGCAGAAAAATGACTGTCAGCGGGTGAACATGCTGCCCAAGGAATACCGGTCGATGCAGAGGATATAATCCATGAAGTCTGACAGCATCCTGTTCGTGATCATAACTCTGCTGCTCACCGCACCTGTCTTTGCTGCCGCTACCCCGGATGGCATTCTCGGTATATGGAGCACAGAGGGGGGGGATTCCCGGTTGGAACTGTTCAAGTGTGGCACGGCAGTCTGCGGGAAGATCGTCTGGTTAAAGGAGCCCCGATACATTGACAGCATTGACGGTCCACTGGGTGTAACTAAAATCGACAGGAAAAATCCTGCACGATCTTTAAGAAACCGCCCGATTCTCGGCCTTTCGGTCATGCAGGGCTTAAGTGCCAAAGGTGACAGACGCTGGGAAAACGGAACCTGCTACAATCCTGAAACCGGCAAAAGTTACAAATGCAAAATGTATTTAAAGTCAAAGAACCTGCTTGAAGTACGGGGATTTATCGGTTTTTCTCTATTTGGCCGTACCCTGGTATTAAAGCGCTTTTAAGTGTGATTGATGGAGTGTTTATGCGGACAGGGTTTGATCTTTTTGCTACCCTTGAAGTTTTTTTAATAGGCAGTCTGGCAAAACAACCAAATATGACAGTTATGTTAAAAGTAACAGATTTTATGGACAGTTCCGCATGCCCGACTTTACCTGCTGATAAAGTTTTTATATGATAAAACAGAAAGTTACGCAATTTATGCCTTGAGTATTTCTGCGGCATGCAAGTTGCCTCATACTCTCCTGACATCAGCTGGATGTTTTCTTAAACAGGAGAGGTCATAATGAAAACCAGGTTTATTTCTTTCGCCCTCATAGCATTTACTCAAACAGCCCTTGCAGTGGATCTGCCGACCTCCGGCAGTCAGATGCAACAGCTCCCAACTATCCCTGCCCAGGAAAAAAAAGAGCCGTCATTCCGCATTGACCAAAAAGTAGCGCCGGTCGTTCCGGTAACGGACCAGTCCAGAATTCTGGTCAATACAGTGCGTATCACCGGTCAGACGCAATTCTCAGAAGCCAGGTTACTGGAGATTTCAGGATTCAGACCTGGATCCAGGCTTTCCCTGTCCGACTTGCGTGCAATGGCGTTAGCTATCTCAGACCATTACCATAAACACGGTTACTTTGTGGCGCAGGCGTATCTTCCTCAGCAAGAGATCAAGGACGGTGTTGTCGTTATCTCTGTGATTGAAGGGCGCTATGGAACGATTACGCTCAAGAATCAGTCAAACGTCTCTGAAACAACGGCAAACGGCATTCTTTCCGGCCTCAACAGCGGTGACCTGATCGCTGTTGCACCGCTTGAGCGCAGGCTGCTCCTGCTTTCAGACCTGCCCGGCATAGAGGTTACCTCAACCCTGATCCCTGGCGAAGCTCCGGGAACCTCTGATCTGGTTGTTACCATCAGCCAGGGACGGCGTATCACCGGAGAACTAGATGTAGACAACGCCGGCAATCGGTACACAGGCACCTATCGGGTAGGGGCCACGGTTAACTTCAACGAACCGCTGGGTTACGGGGATATTGTCTCGGTACGTGCGATGATCGCTGCTTTCGGACTGTTCTATGTTCGTGCCTCATATGAGCTGCAAGTTGGTGATGGAAGGGTCGGGGTAGCCTACAGCATTCTGGGGTACCGTCTGGGTGAAGAGTTTGAAATGCTGCATGCCAATGGCACGGCCCATGTAGCCAGTATCTACGGCAGGTATCCTCTGATCAGGTCACGCAACACCAATCTCTACGCCGGGCTCGCCTTTAACGCCAAGACCTTTCAGGACAGGGTAGACGTGACAGCAACCGTGACCGACAAGCAGGCCCACCTTTTTCTGAGCAGTCTGTATGGCGACCACAAGGATACCCTGTTTGGCGGTGGCATGAGCAGTGCGTCACTGACGCTGACAACCGGTCATCTCGATATACAAACCGCTGCTGCACGCTCGCTTGATGCGGCAACGGCACGCAGCAACGGACTGTACGGCAAGCTCGGATTCAGCGCCATGCGCCTGCAGCGGGTGACCGACTCAATCTCGCTTTTTGGATCTATCAACGGGCAGTTTGCCTTCAACAACCTGGATGTTTCGGAAAAGATGCAGCTGGGCGGCATGTATGCAGTACGGGCCTATCCGGAAGGTGAAGCTTTTGCAGATCAGGGATTTGTCGCAACCCTTGAAGCCAGATACCTGCTGCCAAAATTTATCGAACGGGTACCCGGGCAGATGCATCTGGTCGGCTTTGTCGATGCCGGTAGTGTCACCATCAACAAGAACCCCTGGACCGCCGGTTCTAACAGCAGAACTCTAAGTGGCGCAGGGATAGGATTGACCTGGATGGAGTACAACAACTTTTCGTTGCGGAGCTATTATGCCTTCAAGCTGGGTAATGAGGCAGCAACGTCAGCTCCGGACGAGTCGGGCAGGTTCTGGATACAGTTGGTAAAGTATTTTTAGCGTGCCAACTGCCGATTAACTGATTTCACGAACAGTGTGTGAAAAACGGGGTGATCAGATGAACCATATCTATAAATTGATCTGGAATACGAAGACCGGGGCATATATTGCCGTGTCTGAAAATACCAAAGCAGCCGGTCGTCAATCTCCTGCCTGCAGTTCAACCAGAAACAGCGCGGTACGCTGTTCTCTGCATGCCCTGATTATTTCCCTTGCGGTCTTGTATGGAGCGAATGTCGACGCACTGCCGTCGGGCGGCATTGTAACGGCAGGCGGTGCTACCATCAGCAGCGGCGCAACCGCCACAACGATCAACCAGACAACGCAAAATGCCGTGATCAACTGGCAGAGCTTTAATATCGGGCAGCGGGAGGCGGTCAGTTTTTTGCAGCCCAATGCACATGCCGTTGCGCTTAACCGGGTACTGGATGCAAATCCCTCCAGCATTTTGGGGACTCTGTCTGCCAATGGCAAACTATTTCTGGTGAACCCGAACGGCATCCTGTTTGCCAAGGGGGCATCGGTCAATGTTGGCGGACTGGTCGCCTCTACCCTTAACATTGCGGATGCCGATTTTATGGCAGGCAGTTACCGGTTTTCCGGAGCAGGCAACGGTTCAATTACCAATCAGGGCTCGATCAATGCTGATGGCGGTTATGTAGCGCTTTTAGGCGCAACGGTCAGCAACGAGGGGGTAATTTCAGCCAGACTCGGTACGGTGGCCCTTGCCGCAGGCAACGCGGTTACTCTGGATCTGGCCGGAGACGGTCTGCTGAATCTGACGGTAGAGCAGGGGGCGATGGATGCGCTGGTACAAAATGGCGGCATGATCCAGACCGATGGCGGCCAGGTACTGCTGACCGCCCAGGCTGCCGGCAGCCTTGTACAGGCCGTGGTCAACAACACCGGCCTGATTCAGGCGCAAACTATTGAGAACCGTAACGGTACTATCATACTGTCAGGCGATATACAGAGCAGCACGGTAACCTCAAGCGGGACCCTGGATGTTTCCGGCAAGGGGGCAGGGCAAACTGGCGGCAGCGTCACGGTTACCGGGCAGCAGGTTGGTCTTTTTGATCAGGCAACCATTGCTGCTTCCGGCGATGCTGGCGGCGGAACGGTACGTATCGGCGGTGATCTGCAGGGGGCCAATCCAGCGGTACAAAACGCCCAGGCCACCTATATGGGCGCAAATGCCACGATTAGCGCAGACGCCATCACCCATGGCAGCGGCGGCAAGGTTATACTCTGGGCAAACGATTCGACACGGGTCTATGGCACTGTTTCAGCCGCTGGCGGCGCAGAGTCGGGAAACGGCGGTCTGATTGAAACCTCAGGACACTGGCTGGATGTAGCTGGAATAACGGTTAATGCCGGCGCTCCAAACGGCAGAGGAGGTACCTGGCTGATCGATCCGGCTGATGTGACCATCACCGCTGCGGCGACAAGCGGCGGTACATTTACCGGTGGTGTGTTCTCCCCTGACCCTGCTGTCAACTCGGCCAATATTAACGTAGCTACCATTACGGACGCTCTGGCCGCTGGCACCGATGTCACAATCAACACGGCAAATACCAGTGGTACCGGAAGTGGTGATATCACGGTTGACTCCGCAATTACCTGGACCAAAGCACCTGGAATAGCGCCTGCTTCAACACTGAAGCTGGCAGCTGTTCAAGATATCATTGTCAATGAGGCGATTACCGCAACCTGGGGAAACCTGGTGACGATTGCCGGGCGTGATGTCACCTTGTATGCCCCGGTAACGACAACTGACGGCAGTTTTACCTCAACAGCCGGTCGGGATATGAATATTGTTAAAGACGGCACCCACACACTTACTGCCGTTACCATAACCAGAGGTGATCTTGTCTCAAATGCAGGGCACAATCTAAACGTAGTTACTGCTGCTCTCACATCAACCAATGGCAATGTTGTGTTAAGCGCCGGAAATGATGCCACGGGAACCGGCGCCATTATTTTTGCGCCACTTACCCCAAAAGTTACCGTTACCGGACCGCCGGGTGCCGTCAAACTCTATAATCCGATCGGTGTGACAACAGATTATACCAATGATTTTACCCTGACCGGCGGCGCCACGCTGACACAATATTCATTAGTGTTTGTTGTGGGACTGACTGGTCCGACCGGAGCAACCGGAGCAACCGGAGAGATAGGACCGATAGGACCGACCGGTGCAACCGGTGCAACCGGAGCAACCGGAGCAACCGGAGCAACCGGAGCAACCGGAGCAACCGGAGCAACCGGAG